>NZ_QGSW01000241.1:0-9746 GCF_003176715.1 Micromonospora sp. S4605 | reverse complement strand
CCCCACGTCTGCCCGATCACGACCCGAGCAGCCTCACCCTCAGTCACCCGCTGACGACGGACAAACAGTGCGCACCTCTGCAAGATCAGCTGTACCTAGCTCTGCACTCCAGGCCGTACCCCGACAGGAGGTGATGTTCGACCGGATCTGCCGGGAGAACGGCATCACGCACCGGCTTACCAAGCCGCGCTCACCCACCACCACGGGCAAGGTCGAACGGTTCCACCAGACCCTGCAACGCGAACTGCTCGACGACGTCGAGGTCTGGGCTGACCTGGAGGAAGCCCAGGCAGCGATCGATGTTTTCCGCCACGAATACAACTCCGCACGGCCCCACCAGTCCCTCGGGATGGCGTTCCCGGCAGGCCGGTTCGCCGCCCGCCCAACCGAGGCGCTGCCGCTGCGTCTGCCACCCACGCTGACCCCGACCCGAACCGGCCCGGAGGAGCCGCCACCAGTCGCGCTGCCGAAACCGCGCCCGTCCCACGACCAGCAGCCGGACACCACGGCGGCGCCGCTGGTCATGGCGGCCAACGGCGTCGACCCGGTCAACCTCGCCGTCGAGATCACCCGCACCGTTCCCGCCTCCGGCAACCTCGCCGTCTGCGGGCAACAGTTCTGGCTCGGGCCCGCCAGGGCCGGACTCGTTATCGGCCTCTGGGCCGACACCACCGTGGTTCACCTGCTCCTCGACGGTGTCCGGCTCAAGACCGTGCCCTCCCGGCTCACCCCCGCTCACCTGCGTCAGCTCCTCGCCGACGGCGGCCGTCACGCCGGCCCGCCGCCGATCACCGCCGGCCAGCTCAAGCCGGGGGCTCCCGTCGAGGTCGACCGGCTCGTCAACGCCATCGGCCTGGTCAGCCTCGCCGGCCGGCAACACCCCATCGGCTACCACCTCGCCGGCCGACGCGTCACCATCCGCCTCGACCGCGGCCTGCTGCACCTGCTCGACGCCGACCGGACCCTGCTGCGCAGCCTGCCCAACCCGCTCACCCCGGCCGAGCAGGCCCGCACCCGCGACTCCCGCCCCGCCGGACCGCCACCCACCCCGGCACCCGAACCACAACGCGTCGAACGACGCGTCAGCAGCCGCGGCGCCCTCGTCATCGCCGGCCAGAAAATCCACGTCGGCATCCACCAGGCCGGTCGAACCCTCATCGTCGAAGACGCCGACACCACCTTCCGCGTCCACGACGGCGACCAACTCCTCACCGAAGTGCCTCGCACGACCACCAAGCCCATCGCCCGGTTCAAGGTCCGCAAGCCCGAACCTCCCCGACAGCGTCGGATAGCCTGCACCGACCGCGACGACCAGGGAGCCCGACCATGAAGCTGCCGCCCGGAGCCACCGGCTTCAACCCGGGACCCGGCCACCAGGCGGACTTGAGCGCCTTCACCGCCGTCTGTCACCACGCCGCCCGCGCCACCGACGCCACTGTCACCGGCGTCACTCCTGCCGGTGCCACACCGAACTTCCACACCGTCGACATCACCCACGCTCAGCACCACATTGCAGTGCTGCGCCACATCGCACTGCCGCTCATCGCCTTCGCCCGCCCCCGAGTCAGCGGCGACCTCACCCTCACGTTCACCGACCACCGCGACCTCGCCGCCGCCATCACGAACCTCACCGACGCCCAGTTCCTCACCGTCGAGCAGCTACGAGCCCCGCTGGCACAGGTCGACCTGAGCGCTCTCGACCCCCACGAACACGACCAGATCAACTACTGGAAGCCGACCACCGTCGGCGAGCTGCTGTTCAACTTCTGGGACTGACGACCAGTAGCCTGAGACCAGGAAACAACCAAGATCGTCTAGCCGGATGTGTAACGGATCAACTGAGCGCAATCCGTAACGCATCAAGTGGAGCCCGACAATTCTGGTGACAATTCTGGTGACGGTGTCCCCGCCGGCGGGCCTGACCCGACTTTGAACTGGCTCCGTGCCCTGAAGTTGACCCGTCGACCCGGCAGGCGGGGCACCGTTATCGGCGGTGCACAGGCCGGCGTGGTGACCTGATTAGGAGCTCGGGTTCGTCCCTCATCCCCGTTTTGTCCAGCGTTCTCCTCGTGCTCCGCAGCCGAGCGATGCCCTTCACGCACCACACAGGAGGCAGAGTGAACGAGGACCAGGACGTGACTGTGGGAATCGACACCCACAAAGACGTGCACGTCGCGGCGGTGCTGGATCACGCTGGCAGGCTGTTAGGCAGCAGGAGCTTTTCGACGACGCTGCGCGGCTACGCACAGCTGGCGACCTGGGCGGAGTCCTTTGGGACGGTCGTCGCGGTCGGTATGGAAGGCACCGGCAGCCATGGCGCCGGGTTGCTGCGGTTCCTGACCGAGTACGGACTACCCGTTGTCGAGGTCGACCGCCCGGACCGCTCCACCCGCCGTCGCATCGGCAAGAACGACACCATCGACGCCGAGTCAGCCGCCCGAGCTGTGCTGTCCGGCCGCGCCAGCGGCACCCCGAAGAGTCGCAACGCCCAAGTCGAGATGATCCGGGCCCTACGAGTCGCCCGACGCGGAGCGATGAAGGCCCGCATTCAAGCCGGCGGCCAGCTCGAAGCACTCATCATCTCGGCACCTGACTCCGTCCGGCAGCTCCTGCGCGGCCTGTCCGGCAAGCGCCGTGTCCGCGCCTGCGCGGCCCTGCGGCCCGGCCTGGTGACCGAACCGGCCACCGCCACCAAAGCCGCCCTGCGCAGCCTCGCCCGCCGCTGGCTCGCACTCCAGGCTGAGATCGACGACCTCGACAGCCACCTGACCGCCCTCGTCACCGCCGTAGCCCCCGACCTGGTCGCCCTGCCTGGCGTCGGGGTCGACACCGCTGGACAGCTCCTCGTCACCGCCGGCGACAACCCCCACCGGCTGCGATCCGAAGCTGCCTTCGCCCGGCTCTGCGGTGTGGCCCCCATCCCCGCCAGCTCCGGCCGCACCGACCGTCACCGCCTGCACCGCGGCGGCGACCGTAACGCCAACAGCGCCCTCTGGCGCATCACCCTGTCCGCATGCGCTGCCACCAACCCACCAGGGACTACGTCACCCGCCGAACCGCAGAGGGCAAGACCAAGACCGAGATCATGCGATGCCTCAAGCGCTACATCGCTCGCGAAACCTTCCACCTGCTCGCTTCGCCACCCCTGGACCAGGCATCCTTGCCTGGTGCCACCGCTACTGAGTGAGGACGAGTACAAGGCAACGATGGGACCCCACCCCACAAGAGTGGACCCAGACCAGCAACCCCCGTTCGACTTCTGGCCCTACTTCGACTCCATCCCCCAAGACGACTTCAACGGGCACGACTTCTCCGAAGGCCGCGTCACCTACGCCTGGCAGATGCCAAACGGGACGCACCAACACGTCCTGGTCGACTGCGAGACACCCAACGTGTTCCTGGTCCTCGTGCTCGACCTACATGCCTCCTCGGTCCTCGGTCACCACCTACTCGACCTCAACCGGCTCTACGGACTCGCCTGAGCCGGGCAACCCCCCACTTGACGAAAATAGGAGCGTCGGGGTTCTGAGGGCGTTCTTGTCCGGTCTCGGGACCTGCGTGACAGATCGGTATCAGGACCTGCGTGACACTCCGCCGAGTGTTGGTGAGCTGGGATGCCTGATCGTCACCGAGCGGTGAACCCTGCGTCATCCGACGGACCCACACGGGAGAGAGAAGGACGGCATAACAGCGGTATCGGGGCAGCGGCCGACTACGGTGAGGCCATCGGTCGCCGGGCACGCTGTTCAGGTGCCGAGGCCTGCGAGGTTGAGGCGTTCGAGCAAGCTGGGCTTGCGGGCGTGCACCGCTCGTAGCTCGGCCAGCCGGCCTCGGAACGATGCGGTGTCCCCGTCGCGTTCGCCGAGGTCGCGCAGGTCGACGAGGAGTTGTACGGCGATCTCGTACTCGCGGGGTTTCTTCCTAGCGATGAGTTCGTCGACCCGCCGCCAGGCGGCGGGTTGGTCGACCGCGAGGGTGTCGAGGAGCCGTTGCCGGGCGGCTGCGGCGGACCGTTCCCGGCGGACCCGGTCGCGTTCGCGCTGCTCGGCGTCCCGTCGTTGCCGTTCGGCGCGCAGGCCGGCGGCGATGGCGAGCAGTTGCCCGCTGGTGCGGGTGGATGTCGGGGTGGACGCGTCGGCGGGATGCTCGTCGCGGTAGCGGCGCAGCAGTCGGCTGCGTAGGTGGCTGTCGCCTCCGGTGATCAGGTCGGTCAGGATGGTGTCCTTGTCCTGGGCGGGCAGCCCGACGACCCACGTGCGTAGTTGCGCGGCGGTCGGTTCACCGGAGGCGGCCGGCGGCGACCCGGCCGCTGCGGCCGCGATCAGGTCGGGGTCGATGCGCAGGAACTCGGCGACGGCGGTGAGGGCCGCGTCGAGGGTGCCCAGTCCGGCGGGAACGGGCGGTTCGGGCCCGTCGTCGGCGGTCTCCTCGGACTGTACGCAGCGCAGCCAGGCCAGATATAGCAGGCGCAGGTCGCCGGCGGCGAGGCCGGCCCGGACCGGGATGATCGAGGCGAGCAGACCGTGGCCGTCGAGGTCCCACTCGTCGGTGCCGTCCTCGTCCTCGTCGTGGAGGTCGATGATGACGTGCGTGCCGGCGGTCCACGCGGATGCGCTGTCACCGTGGCAGTACTGGGCGACGGTTGCGGGGTCGAGCACGTGTTTCGGTAGCCGCAGCATGAGCTGGCGGGTGCCCCAGTTCGCCAGGTACAGGTGCGCGTCGAAGTGTCGTTCCATCAGCGTGCGCGGGTCACCCTTGAAGTTGCCCCACTCGTAGGTGTTGACGAAGCTGGTGGCGGTGATGTCGGCCCGGGTCGACAGCGACCGCAGCTCGGCCCGCTCCCGGCCGGTGAGGGGTCGGTCGACGGCGGTGAACTCGTAGTACTGGTATTCGCTCACCGTGGCCTACCTCCCGGCCCAGTGCCGGTAGGCGTCGATCCACGCGGCGCCGTCCGGCGTAGGGGTGGGTAGCGGCAGGTCGAGGAGGTCGATCCTCTGCCGGTGGCGGCCTCGGGCGCAGACCGCGACGATGCTGTCCGCGGTCAGGTCGACCTTCCGCACGGTGACCTCGACGCCGAGGACGGTGGTGGTGAACGGCAACGCCAAGTGCTCCTCGAGCATGGTGAACAGGTCGGTGAGCTGTTCGTCGTCGCCGTACGCGTCGACCGTGGCTTCCGCGATCAATGCCTCCAGCGCGGCATTGCCCTTCGATGCCATCGGCGGAGAATAGCGGACCGGTTCCGAGGTGTGCGGAGCCCGTTGCGCGAGGATGGTCGGCATGGGTTCGGTAGCCGAGTTCGTCGATCTTCGGCGGGAGGTGGAGCGGTTACGGGCGGAGAATGCCCGGCTGGCGCGCCTGCTGGAGCTGCGCGGCCAGGACACGTCTGCGGCGCCGGAGCAGTTGTCCGCGCCGGTTGCGCCGCCAGGGCTGGTCACCATGGCTTCGCCGACTCGGGACAAGCTGGCGTTGTTCGCCGACCGGTTCCGGGCTCGGGCCGACGTGTACGCCGTGCGGTGGGAGAATGCCCGTACCGGCGCTGCAGGGTGGATGCCCGCGGTCGCCGGAGGCTGGCGTAAGGGTATGGACCGGCGGGGTGCCACCTACCTGCCCCGCACGACCGAGGTCTTCGCGGCACATCTCATCGGCGACGTGTTCATGGGCCTGTACCCGCTGATGCCCGGCAACACCTGCCACTTCGTCGTGGCCGACTTCGACGGGTCGACGGCGATGCTCGACGCCCTCGCCTACGTGAAGGCGGCACGCGCCAGCGCGGTGCCCGCCGCGTTGGAGATCTCCCAGTCAGGCCGCGGCGCCCACGTGTGGATCTTCTTCACCGGCGCTGTTCCCGCAGCCACCGCGCGGGCCGTCGGCACCGTCCTTCTCCGTGAGGCGATGGTGCTACGCGGATGGATGGATCTGCGGTCCTACGACCGGCTGTTCCCCAACCAGGACGTCCTGCCCGAGGGCGGCTTCGGCAATCTCATCGCCGCACCACTACAGGGCCGCCGCCGCAAGGACGGGCTCACCACCTTCCTCGACCTCGGCACGCTCGAGCCGTACGCCGACCAGTGGGCGTTCCTGTCGGCGCTGGACCGACTCAGCCCTGGCAACGCCGAACGCCTCGCCCAACGGGCCAAGAAGGCCACCACAGGCACCGACATCGCCACGATGAGCCGGTCCGCCGCGACCCAGGTCCACCCTCCGCTACCTCCGGTGGTCCACGCGGAGGCCGGTGCCGGGCTGAGCATTGACGCCGCCCAGCTCACCCCCGCCGCGCTGGCGACGTTCAAGCACGCCGCCGCCATGGCCAACCCGAAGTTCTACGAGCTGCAGCGGCTCCGCAAGTCCACCTGGGACACCCCACGCTTCATCCAGGGCTACGACCTCACCCTCTTTGACCGCCTGGTTCTCCCGCGGGGCCTGCGGCACACCATCGCCGTGAACTCCTGCTGTTCATCCACGAGACCACATTCCAGCCCGGCGACATCGACCTTGACGACGCTCGTGGAAGGGGTCCACCGCTATGCCGCGGAAGTCGTCCAGACCCTGCTCGGCAGCGCCGGCAAACGCCCCGATGGGGTCAGGAAACCGCGGGCCAGCAAATCCTCGAGCCACTCGGCCCCTGGCTCGCCCGAGCCCTCTCCCCCAGCCCTCTCCCCCAGCCGACCCACCGAAATCGTCCAGGCGATGGCGGACACGCAACACGACGACGCCGACCAACAAGCCATCAAATCGGCACGCGACGGCCTCGCCACCTGCGCCATCCGACCTGACCGCTACCGCGCCGCCCTCGACACACGCACCGACGCTGCAATCGTCAGCCGGTGGATCGCCGAGGTGCAAGCCGAGCAGGTCACCGCCTGAGCTACCCTCCGACGCCTCGGCGAACGCCGCCACATGACCATCGACGAGATCCGCCACATCCCCGAAGCCCTGGGAACATCGCGAAGTAGTCCGCGGCGCGGAACCCGCAGACAAGACACTCATCTACCGCGAGTTGGGGCTTAAGCTGATCTACAGGCCAACGACCCGGATCGTGTCCGCTCAGGCAACCCCAAGTGGATCATGTACTAAATTGTGTCCGAGGGGGGATCCGGCCACATGTTCCAAGCACATCCGCCGGGAAGCGGTGTGCATGCGTTGACGGTAGGCCATTGTGGAGCACACCTGCAACACCCCAACAGAGGCATCAGTACGCCCGAGCCCCAGCCTTGACGCGGGCCGCAGGATGGCTTACGCCACGCTCGCTGTTCTCAACGACTCGTCGATGGTCGGGTGCGCCGCGAAGCACCACTCCCCCATGAACGTTGACCCTCGGAGCGTGAGCGCTCCCGTCCAGTGAGCCCGTCGATCCGGGTACGGCCCCGCCGAGAGATCCGGGCCGCCCGCCGACCCCCGCGCCCACCGATACTGGGACCATCTGATCGCCGCCCCGTTGTGGCCGATGCACGGTGCGAATCTCGGCACCCTGCTGCGTACCTGCGACGCCGTCGGGGCATGCCTGGCCGTACCCCGCTTCCGCTGGATCGATGAGGCCGTCGCCCGCGGCAACAGGCTACGCCGGCCCAGCTGCGTACACCGAATCGGCGACCCAACCGGCTGGCTGCGCACCCAGAAGGACAACGATGCGCACACCGTCGGTGTGGAGCTGGCCGACGAAGCGATCCTAGTTCTGCACCACGTCGAGAACCCGGCCTACGCAGGATAAAAGGGATCGTTGTTACACGGACGGGTCCCAGGCGATGAGCTGATCGAAGATGCGACGGTCGCCGTCCAGCTCCAGCTTCAGCTTCAGCTTCAGAGAATCCGGCGGTATGCGGCCGTAAAAGAACAGGACCAGATCACTGGCCGTGCCCCGGGCGGAGGCGTCGGCAGTGTCCGGGTCCGTGTCCTCGCTGTCAGCCGGCGCACTGAGGCGGGCGGCCCATGCGCCGTCGCGGGACAGCCGAAGGCGCCAAGAGCGGCCCTCGGTGGCGTAGCAATCGACGACGGCGGGTTCGTGCGGCCAGGCGACACCCGTCGAGCAGAGGGTGAACTGGCAGTCGTCGAAACCGTCGAGGGCGACCTCGTCCGGCAGCGGCTCCGGGTCCCCCACGGTGAGCTGGACATCGTAGGTGTGCACCGCGATCTCGGGAACCTGGCGCCGAGCCCATGCACCAGAGGTTTGCGGTGACTGCGAGTCACCCCACCACGTCCAACAACCGCGATCCGGGCCGGCCTCACGCAGCGCGCTCGTCAGTCGCTCGACGGACTCGGTCCACCAGGCCAGCAGTGCCTCGCGTTCCCGAGGCGCACCCGTGCCGTCCTCCCAAGCCGACTTCTCCGGGGGAGCGTTTGCAGGCCCTGCGGCGACGATGGCGGCTGCTTTGCGGCGGCCCATGCCCACGTGTTGCACGAGATCGAACAGCGTCCGCTCGGGATGGGTCGGAACCTGCATGTCGAGGCTGGGCGCCGCGGCGACCGCGGCGCGGAAGGCGGTCGACCGTTCGTCAATCAGCCGCAGGTGATCAGAGAACGTGAGAATCTTGTGCACCCGGCTTTATATCACTGTGCTCCGACAACCAGACAGCGATTTTCACAGCCGACACGGCGGGCGCCGCTGAGTGCGACTGTGAGCCGAGAGAGCCCGGCCGGGGTTGTGTTCGGCAACGCCGACGTCAAGGACGTGAACGGTCGTGCCTGCAGCGAGGCGGTCGCGGATCCGGGCAGCGATCCGTACGCCGCCGAGGTCAGCGTCGGTGCAGATCAGCGTCGAGGGAGTTTGCGCTGCTGCTTCCGTGATCAGTTTGACGACGGGATCGGGTGGCTGTCCATGGCACCAGATGACCGGCACTACCCTGAACACGACGACGGCCCCCGCGCGCGAACCGGGGCCGTCGTCGTTTCGCCAGGCCATGCCGCCTCAGGGCGCCGCCGCGGCGGTCGCCGGGCTCACGGGTGGAGCCACCTCCAGACGGCGTGGGGACAGGACCCGGTGGTGAAAATGGCCTCCGCGGGCACGACAGTCTTCTGGTAGCCCTTCCTGTAGCCGCCGTCATCAAGAGGGCCGAACTTGGGCGGCTTGGACAACGACCAAATGCGGCCGTCTGAACCCAGGTCAGTCGCCCACGTTCCCGGCTCGACGAGGGCCTGCTCGTTGCACCACTCGGCACGCCCGCAGCTGGACCCGGCAACGTACCAGCCGCAACTAACGGGCTTGATGCAGTCGCCTCCCTCGGCGGTCATCTCTGTAGGCAGCTTGGGCGTGTAGGCGGCAGGCGACGCGGTCGCCGTTATGCGACCCAGCGCTTCAGGCTGATCAGCACCACGTCCGACCACGAAACCAACGGCGATGGCGAGGACGACAAATGCTGCGGCTGCGGCTGCGGCTGCGGCTGCGAGGACAAGGATCCGGCGTTTGCCGGTTTTCGCGGCCGCGGAGGATTCGTTCAAGCGCCGGAATCTAATGCTTTACCAGCCGCAACATGCGTCATTCGGGCGACAAGGAATACATGGTCAAAAACACGACAACGACTTCTGTGCGTCCGGCTGCTACCCGCTATCGGAGGCGACCGGCACACTCAGGTAGTGACCAACCGCCCACCCAAAATCAGATACCCGGGACCGGGCCGCCACCTAAAGCCCAACGCCGTGAAGTTAGGCGTGTGGGCTGGTAGGCAAGTGCCTCGATACGGCCCCTGACATGCAGGAAGCGGAGCTCCGGTAGAAACGGCTTGTCCGCCAAGACAACCGCTGCTGTGGGAGCT
>NZ_QGSW01000230.1:0-9766 GCF_003176715.1 Micromonospora sp. S4605 | reverse complement strand
CCGCCAAGACCGTGCTCGATCCTGGATGTAGTGGCCTCCGACACGCAGCGAGGCCACTACATCCAGGAAGTTGCGCGATCTTGACCGGCGGACGCCATCGGGGTCGGCCGGGAACGCGACCAGGGGAGCTTGACCGGGTCGGCGGCTTCATGATCGGGTTTGTTCATGGGTGAGGAGTGGCGGGCGCAGTTCGACGCGGAGGTGAGCTTCGCCAACGGCGGCGGGCTGCGGACGGACGGGTTCCGGCTGGACATCCCCGGCCGGGAGATCAGCGACGCCGACCTGGGCGCGCTCCTGGTGCGGCACCTCGGCCTGTTGATGGTCGCCGAGGTACGGATCAGCAACAAGACGATCATCCAGGAGCCGCACAAGGGCGGCCGCGGCGTGGCCGCAACCGACGGCGCGCCGACCGGCGCCGGTCGGCGGCTGGTGGAACTGAGCCACGTGATCAGCGACGGCATGGTCACCCTGCCCGGCTGGCCGGCGCCGCGGATCGGTGACTGGCTGACCTTCGCGGCGTCCCGGGCGAACTACGCGCCGGGCACCGAATTCCGGGTGGCCCGGGTCGACATGATCGCCAACACCGGCACCTACCTGGACACTCCCGCGCACCGCTGGGCCGACGGGGCCGACCTGACCGGGGTGCCGCTGGACCGCCTCGCCGACCTGCCCGGCATCGTGGTGCGGGTGCCCGCCGGCACCCGGGCGATCGACCGGCTGATGCTGGCCCCGTACGACGTCGCCGGCCGCGCGGTGCTGCTGCACACCGGCTGGGACGCGCACTTCGGCACCGACCGGTACGGCGCGCCGGAGGCGCCCCACCTGACCGGGGAGGCCGCTCGGGCGCTGGCCGAGGCGGGCGCGGCGCTGGTCGGCATCGACTCGATCAACATCGACGACATGGGCCCGGCGGCCGGCGGCGAACGCCCCGCGCACAGCAGCCTGCTCGCCGCCGGCATCCCGATCGTGGAACACCTGACCGGCCTGGGTGAGCTGCCGCCGGACGGCTTCCGGTTCACCGCCGCCCCGCCGCGGGTCGCCGGCATGGGCACCTTCCCGGTCCGCGCCTTCGCCCTCGTCGACGCCTGAACAGGAACCAGGCCGGGGCACCGGCGTACGGGCTGATCGGCGGAGAAGATCGGCGAGGTGGCGGTATCCGCCACGCACGGATACCGCCGCCTCGTCGAAGGCGCACCCGGCGCCGGTGTCTTCGTCCGCGACCGGAACGCCTGACGACTCACTCTGCCGCCAACGTCGAAGGAATCAGAAGCCGTGCTGGCTAGGGCCGACAACGGCCAGGCCGGCCTGCCGAGCCAGCCATTCGGCGCGCTCCGCCTCCCCCTCACGACCACCGACGTGCACGAAGACGGTATGCCGGTCGGCCGGCTCGGTCGCCCAGATATCGGAGGCATTGAATACCAGCTGGACGTGCGCGTGCTTGACCTGCCTCCCGAGGTCGAGGCAGCACACCGCCGGCCAGCCGTTGTGGCACCAGTCCACGTGCGCCTGGTCGGACCCGATCGTCTCCACCAACCGGTCCTCGATGAGGCCGAGCCCATACACCTCCACCGTCACGTCGACCAGCGGGTCTGCCGGGTCCTGCGGCCCGGTCTCCTGCTCGCGGGCCGCGTCCACCCACATCCGGTCCTCGCCGCCGCCATCCAGCCAGTGGCCGTAGGCCTCAAGGTAG
Source organism: Micromonospora sp. S4605 (assembly GCF_003176715.1). Classification (NCBI taxonomy): domain Bacteria; kingdom Bacillati; phylum Actinomycetota; class Actinomycetes; order Micromonosporales; family Micromonosporaceae; genus Micromonospora; species Micromonospora sp. S4605. The sequence continues at coordinate 8,076 of NZ_QGSW01000230.1, read as the reverse complement.
CGTGGCAGGCCCGAGTGCCGCCCGGTACGCGCCCACAGCTGAACCTCCGTGTTCCGCAGGTCGGCCACGCTGAGCAGGTGGCCGACGGCGTGCAGCGCCCCGCCGATGTCCGACGTATGCAGGATCGGGTACGCCCGCGAGTTGCTCATCAGTAGCGGACCGAGATGCGGCGGTCGAGGGCGTCGACGCGGATCTCGCCGCCGTACGGCACGATCAGTTGCGGGTCGGTGTGGCCGAGGTCGACGTCGAAGACCAGCACCGCGTCCGGGGCGTACTCGGCGAACGCCCGGGTCACCGCCGCCCGCTGTTCCGCCGCGTACGCCTGCCGCTGCTCGGGGGTGTGCGGCCGCGCGAAGTCCCAGGCCTTGGCCCGGCCGACCACGGCGGCCGGGAAGGTGGCCAGCAGGCCGCGCTCGCCGAGGTTGCGCAGGATCCGGTAGACCTCGGTGCCCGGCGGCAGTTCCTCGGAGGTCTCCATCAGGAGGACCGAGCCGGCCAGCTCGGCGGCCGGGGCGACCCGGTCGGCGGCGAGCAGCCAGTGCAGGATCTCCAGGTTGCCGCCCCAGGTGCGCCCCTCGACCACCCGCTCGGGTCCCTGCCAGCTCCAACCGGTGCCCGGGCACATCAGCGGCTCGTCCGCCAGCGACGCCGGGTCCTGCCAGTCGTTGGGCTGGTCGCCCCACTCCGGCGCCGGGGTCAGCTCGTACCAGCCGGAGGTGAACAGGGCGGCGCGCAGCGAGTCGAAGGTCAGCGGGTGTGGCGAGCCGGGCCGGCCGAGGTGCACCAGCACCGACCCGCCGTGGTAGCTCACGATGCCCAGCCGGTGCAGGTGGTTGAGCACGTTGGTGTTGTCCGAGTAGCCGTAGTAGGGCTTCGGGTTGGCCCGCAGCACCGCGTCGTCCAGGTGCGGGGTGACCGTGATCAGGTCGTCGCCGCCCACGGTGGCCAGCACGGCGGTCACCGACGGGTCGGCGAAGGCGGCGGTCAGATCCCGGGCCCGGTCGCGCGGGTCGGCGCCCGTCACCCGGGTGGTCGGGTACTCCACCGGTTCCAGGCCGAACTCCTCCCGCAGCCGGCGCAGGCCCAGCTCGTACACCTGGGGGAAGAGACCCGGCAGGCCGGCGGAGGGTGAGACGACCGCGACCCGGTCGCCGGGTCGCGGCTTGGGGGGATAACTGAGCGACGTCATGATCGAACGCTAACCGGCCGGTCGAGCGGTTTCCGGCCGGCGAAGAAGCATGAATCCGGCGAATCCCGTCATAGGCTGAGGTTCGGGCCCCCTCCTTCCCGCCGGGGCCACGCGGATACGATCCAGGGAGTCGGACAGCGCTGTCCTTCGTACTCGCGTAAGGAGCGCACCGTGACCGACCAGCACGACCACGACGGCCCCGACGCCGCCCTGCGGGCCGACATCCGCCGCCTCGGCACCCTGCTCGGCCAGACCCTGGCCCGCCAGGAGGGCCGCCCGCTGCTCGACCTGGTCGAGGAGATCCGCGCGCAGGTCCGCTCCGACGCCCCCACCGCGGCCCGGCGGCTCGGCAGCCTGGACGTCACCACCGGGACCAAGCTGGCCCGGGCCTTCTCCACCTACTTCCACCTGGCCAACATCACCGAGCAGGTGCACCGCGCCCGCGACCTGCGCCGCCGCCGGGCGATCCAGGGCGGCTGGCTGGACCAGGCGGCCAAGATGATCGCCGAACGTGGGGTGCCGGCCGAGGAGATCGCGGCGGTCGCCCGCCGACTGGCGGTCCGGCCGGTCTTCACCGCGCACCCCACCGAGGCGGCCCGCCGGTCGATCCTGTCCAAGCTGCGGGCGATCGCCGACGAGCTGGACGCCGAGACCGCCAACGCGATCCTCTACGGGGCCAGCGACGAGGGGCCGGCCAACCGCCGGCTGGCCGAGCTGCTCGACCTGATGTGGCAGACCGACGAGCTGCGGCTGGACCGGCCGGACCCGACGGACGAGGCCCGCAACGCCATCTACTACCTGCGCGACCTGTACGCGGAGGCCGCACCGCAGGTGCTCGACGACCTCGCCGACACGCTGCGCACCCTCGGCGTGGAGACCTCGCCGACCGCCCGGCCGCTGACCTTCGGCACCTGGATCGGCGGCGACCGGGACGGCAACCCGTTCGTCACCCCGACGGTGACCCGCGAGGTGCTGACCATCCAGCACGAGCACGGCATCGCCGCCACCGAGAAGGCGATGGACCATCTGATCAACGAGGTGTCGGTCTCCCGCCGGCTGCGCGGGGTGTCGCTGGACCTCTCCGCCAGCCTCGCCGCCGACCTGGACGCACTGCCCGAGGTGGCGCCCCGGTTCCGCCGGGTCAACGCCGAGGAGCCCTACCGGCTCAAGGCCCGCTGTGTGAAGGCCAAGCTGGCCAACACCCGGCAGCGGCTGCGGCAGGGCACCGCACACGTGCCGGGCCGGGACTACCGCGGCTCGGCCGAGCTGATCGCCGACCTGGAGCTGCTGCGCGCCTCGCTGGCCCGCAACTCCGGCCAGCTCACCGCCGTGGGCCGGCTCGCCTCCACGATCCGTACGGTCTCCGCGTTCGGCCTGCACCTGGCCACCATGGACGTCCGCGAGCACGCCGAGGCGCACCACGCGGTGCTGGCCCAGCTCTACGGGGCCGTCGGTGAGGTCTCCGACTACCCGTCGCTGACCCGGCTGGAGCGCACCAAGCTGCTCGCCGACGAGCTGGCCGGCCGCCGGCCGCTGTCCACCCTGGACACGCCGCTCACCGAGGCGGCGCGCAAGACGTTCGACGTGTTCGGCACCATCCGGGAGGCGCAGGACCGGTTCGGCACCGAGGTCATCGAGTCGTACATCATCTCGATGACCCTCGGCGTGGACGACGTGCTCGCCGCGGTGGTGCTGGCCCGCGAGGCCGGGCTGGTCGACGTGCACAGCGGCCGGGCCCGGATCGGCTTCGTCCCGCTGCTGGAGACCCCGGCCGAACTCAACGCCGGCGGTGACCTGCTCGACGAGCTGCTCTCGCTGCCGGCGTACCGGGCGCTGGTGGCCGCCCGCGGGGACGTGCAGGAGGTCATGCTCGGCTACTCCGACTCCAACAAGGAGGCGGGCATCACCACCAGCCAGTGGTCCATCCACCGGGCCCAGCGCGCGCTGCGCGACGTGGCCGCCCGGCACGGCGTGCACCTGCGGCTCTTCCACGGCCGGGGCGGCACGGTGGGTCGCGGTGGCGGGCCGACCCACGAGGCCATCCTGGCCCAGCCGTACGGCACCCTGGACGGCGCGATCAAGGTCACCGAGCAGGGTGAGGTGATCTCCGACAAGTACACCCTTCCGTCGCTGGCCCGGGAGAACCTGGAGCTGACCCTGGCCGCGGTGCTGCAGGCGACGCTCCTGCACACCGCCCCGCGGCAGCCCGCCGAGCTGCTGGAACGCTGGGACGCGACGATGGAGCTGGTCTCCGAGGCGGCGTTCCGGTCGTACCGGTCGCTGGTCGAGGACCCGGACCTGCCGGCGTACTTCTGGGCGTCGACGCCGACCGAACTGCTCGGCGCGCTGAACATCGGCTCCCGCCCGGCGAAGCGGCCGAACACCGGAGCCGGGCTGGCCGGCCTGCGGGCCATCCCGTGGGTGTTCGGCTGGACGCAGACCCGGCAGATCGTCCCGGGCTGGTTCGGGGTCGGCTCCGGGCTGGCCGCGGCCCGCGCCGAGGGCCGCGCCGACGTGCTGGCCGAGATGCACCGCAACTGGCACTTCTTCCGCACGTTCCTGTCCAACGTGGAGATGATGCTGACCAAGACCGACCTCAGCATCGCCCGCCGGTACGTCGAGACGCTGGTGCCGAAGAAGCTGCACCCGATCTTCCACAAGATCGAGCAGGAGTACGAGCTGACCCGGCAGGAGGTGCTGGCGGTGACCGGGTCGCCGGCGCTGCTGGACGGCTCGCCGGTGCTCCAGCGCACCCTCGCCGTGCGGGACACCTACCTGGAGCCGCTGCACCACCTCCAGGTGGCCCTGCTGCGCCAGTACCGCGACTCCGGCGCCGCCGGCCGAGCGGTGGCCACCGCACCGGGTGGCCGACGCGCCCCGAGCGACGGCACCGCGCTGGAGCGGGCGCTGCTCACCACGGTCAACGGCATCGCCGCCGGCATGCGCAACACGGGCTGAGCCGGCGCCGGCCGGTCCGACCGCCCCTCCCGGACGCATGCCTCCCAGGTATCAAGCTCGTCCTGAGTGTGGGCCACCGGTCAAACGAGATCGCCGCTGGCAGCGCCAGCGGTGAGCCTGGGCCGAGGATCAGCCGGTGGCGACAGCAGGCTCAGAAGTCACCGCCACCGAAGTCGCCACCACCGAAGTCACCGCCACCGAAGTCACCGGCCTGGTCACCACCGACGTCGCCGCCCTGGTCGCCGTGGTCGGCGCCCTCGGCGTAACCCTCCTGGTAGCCCGCGTCGTAGCCGTAGCCCGGGTCGGCGAACGCCGGCGAGAAGAGCGCGTCGGCGATCAGCAGGCCGCCGAGCACGCCGGCGCCAGCGCCCAGCGCCGTCTTCCACCACGGGGTGGAGTACCAGCCGGCCGGCACCGGCCGGCCCTGGAATCGCCCACCGGGGTAGTAGTAGGGCGTGTCCCGGCCCGGCTGCGGGCCGGCCTTGAACGTCTGCCCCTGCACCTCGACCTGGCGCTCCCTGGTGAGCTGCCCGGCGCCCGCCGCGGCGGCCAGCGGGGGCAGCTCCGGACCAGGGTCGATGCCGAGCGCCACCCGGGCCGCCCGCGCGTACGCGAGCCCCTCCAGCGCGGTCTCCCGGGCCAGCCGGTACTGCTGGACGGTGCGAGCCTGCTCCAACTGCCCGCCGGTGGCGTTGTAGCGCTCCCCGGCGTCGACCAGCGCCTGGCGGACCGCCGGGTCGTCGCCGTGCAGGTTCATCACCTGACCACCCAGCCGCTCGTACCAACGCTGGGCGTCGGCCCGCGCGTCGGCCAGGTCCCGCTCCTGCCGGGCCGCGCTCTCCCGCCGCCACCACAGGAACGCGCCGAGCAGCAACGCCGCCAGGATCACCACCAGCAGAAGTTCCATGGCCGGAAGGTACCCGCACCGCCGACGTCGTACTCTTCTGGCAAGCTCCGGGGGTGGACTTCTCGACGCTGGCCGTGGTGGTCGTCTGCCTCGCCGCCGGTGGCGCCCTGGGCTGGCTCGCCGCCCGGTCCCGTGCCGCGGCCGAGATCGCCCGGCTGGACGCCACGCTGCGCGCCACCCGCGAGGGCGAGGGCCGGCTGGAGCAGTCCATGCGGGCGCTGAGCTACGAGGCCACCGCGCAGTCCCAGGAGGCGGTCGCCCGCGCGGTCGCCCCGCTGCACGACACGCTGCGCCGCTACGAGCAGCGGGTCGCCGAGCTGGAGCGCGACCGGGTCGACGCCTACGCCGAGCTGCGCGAGCAGGTCCGCGCGATGAGCACCGTCTCGGGCGAGCTGCGCACCGAGACGAAACAGCTGGTGGCGGCGCTGCGGGCGCCCCAGGTGCGGGGCCGCTGGGGGGAGCACCAGCTGCGCCGGATCGTCGAGGCGGCCGGCATGCTGGAGCACTGCGACTTCGCCGAGCAGGTCACCGCCGCCACCGACCACCAAGGGGTCCGCCCCGACCTGGTGGTACGCCTGCACGGCGGCCGGTCCGTGGTGGTGGACGCCAAGGCACCCTTCGACGCGTACCTGACCGCGATGGAGGCGCGCGACGAGCGCGGGCGGGACACCCACCTCGACGCGCACGCGAAACACCTGCGGGCGCACGTCGACGCGCTGGCCGCGAAGTCCTACTGGGCCGCGTTCGACAGCACCCCCGAGTTCGTGGTGCTCTTCGTGCCCGCCGACCCGTTCCTCGACGTCGCCCTCCAGCGCGACCCGACGCTGCTGGAGCACGCGTTCGCCCGCAACGTGGTGCTGGCCACCCCGGCCACCCTGGTCGCGCTGCTGCGTACGGTCGCCTACTCCTGGCGGCAGGAGGCGCTGGCCCGCAACGCGGTGGCGGTGCACTCGCTGGCCCGCGAACTCTACGGCCGGCTGTCCACACTGGGCGACCACGTCGGCAAGCTCGGCGCCTCGCTCAGCGGCGCGGTGACCGCGTACAACCGGGCGGTGGGGTCGCTGGAGGCACGGGTGCTGGTCAGCGCGCGCAAGCTCGCTGAGCTGGGGGTCTCCGACCAGGAGCTGGCCGCGCCGGCGCAGATCGAGCTGGCACCCCGCCAACCGCAGGCGCCGGAGCTGCTCGACACCGCCGACGCCGACGTCCCCCCGCTCCGCGCCTCCCTGGATTGACCCCACGCGGGGCGCGCCGCGGCGCCGGCGGGTCGCTCGGCGGGCCGCACCGCGGGGCGGCCACGGCGCGGGGCGGGTCGGGCGAGGCCCGGCCGGGCGTCAGCCGCGCCGGGCTGACTCGACCAGGAACGGGATGCCCTGCTGGCAGGTGGTCATCATGCCGGGCTGGGCCCGGCCGGTGACGCTCACCTTCGCGCCCACCGCCAGCACGTCGCGCGGCCCGCCGATCAGCAGGTAGCCGTCGAGCAGCCGGCAGTTGGGCTCCACCCCGGCGGCGACCGTGCCGGTCAGCGTGGTGTCGCCCACCGGCGGTGGCGGGGTAGGCCCGCCCGGGCGCTTGGTGCCCAGCGGCGGGTCGGGAATCGTCGGGTCCACCGGGTCGTCCGGGACCCGGGTGCTCGGTGACGGGCTGGGGCTCGCCGGCGTCGGGTTGGGCGGGCTGGTCGCCGGTTGCGCTCCCGTCGGGCTGGGGCTGGAGGTGCCGTCGCCGCCGTCCTGGCCGCCGCAGGCGCTCAGCGCCACGCAGACCACCAGCGCGGAGAGGGCGAGCCGAAAGGTCCTCATACCCGTATCGGACGCAACGGGGCCGGCTGCCGTTCCCGGCCTGGCCGGGCGGCCGACCGTTCCGCGCCGTGCACCGCCGGCACCTCGGCCGCCGCCGTCAGCCGCGGGCCGCCGCGGCGGCCTTCATGTCGCGCTTGAGCTCCTGCGGCAGCGAGAAGGTCAGCCGCTCGTTGGCGGTGACCACCTCCTCGACGTCGGTGAAGCCGCGCGCGGCGAGGTGGGTGAGCACCTCCTGGACCAGTTCGTCGGGGACACTCGCGCCGGAGGTCAGCCCGACCGTCCGCGCCCCGGCCAGCCACGCGTCGTCGATCTCGTCGGCGAAGTCCACCAGGTGTCCGGCGCGCGCGCCGGCGTCCAGGGCGACCTCGACCAGGCGTACCGAGTTGGAGGAGTTACGCGAGCCGACCACGATCACCACGTCGCAGTCGGGGGCGATCTCCTTGACCACGTGCTGCCGGTTGGAGGTGGCGTAGCAGATGTCGTCGCTGGGCGGGGACTGGAGCATCGGGAGCCGCTTCTTCAGCCGGGCCACCGTCTCCAGCGTCTCGTCGACCGACAGGGTGGTCTGGGAGAGCCAGACGACCTTGTTCGGATCGCGGACGGTGATCTTGTCGGCGTCCTCCGGGCCGTCGACCAGCTGGATGTGCTCGGGTGCCTCGCCGGAGGTGCCGATGACCTCCTCGTGCCCCTCGTGGCCGATGAGCAGGATGTCGTAGTCCTCGGCGGCGAACCGCTTGGCCTCCTGGTGCACCTTCGTGACCAGCGGGCAGGTCGCGTCGATGGCCTTCAGCGACCGCGCCTTCGCCTGCTCGTAGACCTCGGGGGCGACGCCGTGCGCGGAGAAGATGACGGTGGCGCCCTCCGGCACCTCCTCGTTCTCCTCCACGAAGATCGCGCCCTTGGCCTCCAGGGTGCGCACCACGTGCTTGTTGTGCACGATCTGCTTACGCACGTAGATCGGGGCGCCGTAGAGCTTGAGCGCCTCCTCCACGGTCTGCACCGCGCGGTCGACCCCCGCGCAGTAGCCGCGGGGCTTGGCCAGGAGCACGCGCTTGCCGGTCCGGGAAGTCGCTTCAGCCTGAGTCACCCGCCCATCGTACGTGCCGTCCCGGCGACCCACAGCGCGCCCGACCTTCGTTGATCATGAGGTTGGCGGCACCTTCCGCGATCGACATCACCGCCAACCTCATGATCAACCGAGGGATGGTCGGGGGTGGGCCGTAGGG
>NZ_QGSW01000340.1:0-9782 GCF_003176715.1 Micromonospora sp. S4605 | reverse complement strand
CGCCGGATGTGCGGGCGGCCGGGACGGTGGCGGTCGGGCGGGCGGCGGCCGGACCGGCGGCGGTCGCACCGTCGGCGGTCAGGCCATCGGCGGTCGGGCCGGCGGCGGTCGGGCCGGCGGCGGCTCGGCCGGCGGCGACCGGGACGGCGGCGGCCTGGCCGTGGGCGGCCGGGCGGTCGGCGGCCCACTCGATCGGGACGACGGCGAAGACACCCTCCTGGTCGCGGTCGAAGCCGAGCAGCCGGTCCAGCGGCGCCGGATCGAAGCAGAGCAGCCGGCGCAGCGGCACGCCCAGCGCGTCGGCGAGCAGCTCCCACGAGCCGAGCAGCGCGCCCAGGTCCTGGGTGACCACGTGGTAGCAGAAGCTGTTGTACTTGAAGGAGTTCTTCCAGAACCGGATGGCGGCCAGCAGGAAGCTGTCCCCGACACCGGCCGGGCCGCCCGCGCCGGCATCGAGGGCGCCGCGTACGGTGCCGGCGACGTCGCCGAGCAGCAGCCGCTCCAGCACGTGCTGGCCGGTGTGGTAGTGGTACACGCCGGGCAGCAGCGGCCCGGACGCCCCGCTGACCAGGTAGAGCTCCACCGGATACATGCCACCGCCGGAGGCGGTGCCCCGGCCCCACACGGCGTGCTCGAAGTGGGTCCGCTTGGCGACGTCCTGGTTCCAGTTGACCGTCAGCCGCCGGTCGAGCACCCCGTACGACAGCCGCAGCAGCGTCGCCAGCCGGGGCAGCGACCAGCCGGCCCGCGGCGGCGGGTGCTCCCCGGTGAACAGCTCGCGCAGGGTGGGCAGCGTCGGCAGGTCGGCCGGCAGGTCGGCCGGCAGCGGCACCCGGGGCGCGCCGGGGTAGGTGGTGTGCCGGGACGGCTGGTCGACCCAGTCCACCTCGTAGTCGAGCGGTTCCATCGGCACCCGGGCCCGGCGGAACACCGCCCCGGCGTAGTCCCGGACCACCTCGGTCGCCTGCTGCTGCATGTCGGTGCTCCTAGGGGAAGGGGTGCGGGTTCGGGTTGCGGCCGGTCGGGCCGAGCCGGTCGGGCCCCTGCGGGCCGCGGGCCAGGTGCTGGGCCAGCCGGTCGCTCCACAGCACCCGCTGCCGCTGCCAGCCGAAGTCGATCGGCACCAGGGCGGGCGCCACCACCGCCATCGTGTGCACCCCGGCGATCTCCTGCTCGGGGCAGGTCTGGTCGACCGCCACCACGTCGCCGCCCAGTCCGGCGATCAGCCCGCCCAGGTACTCCGTGTCGGCGCGCAGGTCGTCGTGGGTGGGCCGGGTCGCCAGCCAGTCGCCGTACAGCTCGGTCATCGAGCGCAGCGGCGGGTCGTCGAAGAGGAACCGGGCGTGCCGCGTCATCTCCGGTAACCCGTACAGCAGGGCGTGGTGGCTCAGCTCGGTGACCTTGGTGTAGTCCCGGGTCATCTCGCGCAGCTCCGCCTCGCTGGCGGCGACCCGCTCGTCGAAGCCAGGCACGTAGGACGCGGTTTCGCAGACCGCCGCGCGGACCGCGTCCTCGGGGTCGAGGCTGGCGCCGGCGGCGAAGCAGAGCTGGCCGAGGCCGTCGCCGCGCTTCACCGCGACCGCGGTGACCACCGGGACCGGCAGGTCCGCCCGGGTGTCGAAGAGCCGGATGTCGTACCCGAGCAGGTCCACCCGGTCGAGCATGAAGTGCACCCGCTCGTCGCGGCAGGTGGCCGGGTCGATCTCGGCGAGCCGGGCCGAGCCGTACCAGGCGAGCAGGAAGGCGTCCCGCTCGACCAGTTCGAGCATGCCGTGCAGCAGGGCCTCCTCCGGGCAGCTGCCGCTGGCGCAGCCGTTGGAGCACTCCTGGACGAACTTGCGCTGGTCGGTGCGCCGGTCCAGGTAGTAGACGAGCTGCTCGGGCACCAGCCGGGGGACCCGGTCGCGCAGCGACCAGCCCCACACCCAGTGCATCGGCTCGGTCGGCGAGTACGGGGCGTAGTAGCGGCCGTGGCCGTGGTAGAACGCCGGGTGGTAGCCCAGCCCGGCCGGGTCCAGCGCGTCCGGCGCCAGGTTGGCGTAGCTGTCGAAGACCGTGGTCCGCCGGGCGCGGGGGAACTGCCCGGCGTACCGCTCCAGCCCTTCCAGCAGCGCGTACGTCTCGCTCGCGCCGTAGCTGTCGGCGTGCCCGCTCCACCACATCTCGTGCAGGTCGTAGCGGCTGCGGACCCGGAAGTAGCCGGTGACCGGCGCGGTGGCGGTGGCGTTGTAGGCGCGCAGCGCGTTGCCGCCCAGCGCCCCCGCGACCGGGTTGGCCAACGCCCCGACCGGCAGGTCCAGCTCCCGGGCCGAGCGCAGCCGGTACGCGGACACGTCCGGCTTGGGCCGGCTGGTCAGCCGGATCACCGCGGCCTCGGCGGTGTCCGGTGCCGGGGTCGCGCAGGCCGGGCACTCCGAGTCGGCCAGCACCTCGACCACCGAGGTCTCCAGGGTGTCCATCCGCAGCTGCCGCAGCCGGCCGACGCCGGGCCGGCCGGGCTGCGGCCGGCACGCGTCGAGCAGCAGTTGCCAGACCGCGTCGACGGCGAACGGGGTCAGGTGCGGCAGCGCCGCCACGGTGCCGACGGCGGCGCCGTGTTCCAGGGCGTGCCGCTCGTCCCGGAGCCGGATGGCCTGCCAGCGTCGCTGGACGCAGACCGGGCACGGACCCGGCCGCTGCTCCCCCACCGGTGGTGACCAGCGGGGGCCGACCAGGGCGGTGGCGCCGTGCAGCCAGATCGGCACCACGTCACCGGTCGGCCCGGCGGCGTCGTCGCGCTGCAGGTCGGTCAGGCCGAGGGCCGCGACGCGGACGGTGATCCCGTCCAGCGGCGGGCCGCCGGGCCGGGGCGCCGGGTCCTGGCGTCGCTGGTGCAACGCCTCGCCGAGGTGTTTGAGGCTGGAGTCCCACCCGGTGGAGGTGGTCCGGACGTCGACGATCATGCGGTTCACCTGTCTGGCTCGCTGCGGTTGCGGGGCGGACCGGGGTGCCCCGCCGGCGTGGCTCGCCGGCGGGGACGGTAGCGACGGTCAGCCGCCGCCGCATCCGGTGCTGGTGCTGCTGCTGCAGCAGCTCGACGTGCTGCAGCTGCAGCAGCTGGAGCAGGAACAGCTGGAGCTGGACCAGTCCATGACCATCGCGTCGACGGCGTCGACGTCCTCGATCTCGAACGTCTCCGTCTCCAGCGCGCGCAGTTCCTCAGTCAGTTCCGGCACTTCTACCTCCCCTCGGTGTTTCGGGGCCCCGACGCCGGCCGGCCGTCCGGAGCGGCCGGCGGCGCCACGGCTCAGCTGGTGCTGCTGCAACTCGACGAGGTGCAGCTGCAACAACTGGACGTGCTGCAACTGGAGCAGCTCGATGTGCTCGTGCTGCTGCTGCAGATGTCCATGAGGTCGGCGGACAGATCCGCGATGTCCTCGACCTCGAACGTCTCGGTCTGCAGATCGCGCAGTTCACTGCGGACCGACTCGGGCAGTGCGCCGGATGTCAGGGGTTGTGTCGGCACGGGCCTCTCCTTGAGCCGCGGTCGGTGCCAGTCGTCGGTGGGTCTGCCCGCACCACCACGGTGGATCCAGCGGAGGCACGCAGGGGCTACTCGCCGGTGTCGGCCGGCGGCGGATGGTGCGTCGTCTTGCGGTGTCCCACCAGGACTGGAAGTCGTCGGCGTCGGGGCGTCAACCCCGGACGCCCGGTCAGCCGCAGCTCGAGGTGCTGGTGCTGGTGCTGCAGCAGCTAGACGTGCTGCAGCTGCAGCAGCTGGAGCAGGAGCAGCTCGAGCTGCTCGCGGCGAGCGCCTCGCCGCCGTCCTCGACCTCCTCGATCTCGAAGGTCTCGGTCTCCAGCTCACGGAGCTCGTCGTTCAAAGTGATCGGCATGTGTCCACCTCCTTCCAGGGTGCGTGCCTCGCCGGGACCACTGGTGTGGTGGTTCAGTCGGCCGCTCGGCCGTGGTGGCGCAGCAGGACCACCCCGCTACGGAAGGCGCCGCTCGCCCGGACGTCGCGGGTGGTGGTCTCGACCAGCAGGGCGTCGGTCCCCCGCTCGGCCAGCGCGGCCAGCACGGCGGCCCGGTCGGTGGCCCAGGCCGGCGCGGCCGCGCCGGTGCTGGCGTGGACGGTGACCGCCGCCGGGTCGAAGTCACCCAGCAGCGGGTCGCCGAGGTCGGCGTCCGTACCCTCGAAGTGCCGCACCTGGACCCGGCCGACCGCGTCCCGAACGGCCGCCAGCCGGGCGGACACCGGGTCGAAGCCGGCGGCCAGCGCCCAGCCGCGGTCGCCGCCGTCGGGGGACTCGGTGACGGCGAGGACCGCGTGCGCGGGGGCGGCGGCGCCCAGGACGAAGACCGACAGCCGCCGGCCGAACCGGCGCGCCGCCTTGACCACGAACGCGGTGTCGTCGTCGACCAGGTCCTCCTCGGCCAGCGACCGCAGGTCGCCCCGGCCGCGCAGGGCGGCGGTCAGCGCGCGGTACGCCAGCGCGTCGGCCAGCCCCTGGTCGATCACGCCGTCGACGGTGGCGGCGACGGCCGCGCCGGCCACGGTCGGCTCGGCCCAGCCCTCGGCGTTCAGCGCGGAGGTGGGCAGCGCCAGCGCGGCCGGCACCCAGACCGTCTCCGGCCGCCCGAGCACGGCCGCGCGGAGCCAGCGTGTCCGCCGGGCCGGGTCCTCCGGGGGCGCGCCGGTGGCCGGGTCCAGTTCCAGCCACGGGACCGGGTGCTCGCCCTGCTCGCGCAGTTCGACGGCCGACGCCGTCCGCACGGCGGCCGGGTCCGGGTAGCGGGCGGCGTGCTCCCGGACCGCGACCCGGTAGGCGCCCAGCCGGGCGTTCATCACGGTGTGCACGTCGAACGCGGTCACCTCGCGCGGCCCGCGCCGGCCCGGCAACCGCAGCCGGGCTGTCTTCAGCGGGGCCTGCTCCAGCGGGTCGTCCACGAACCGGGTGAACACCCCGGCGTACGGGGACACCAGCGCCTCGGCCCGCTGGTAGGTCTCGTCGTCGGAGGCGGGCGGCGCCGCCGGCGCGGTCATCTCGACGTCCCGGCAGACCGGGCAGGCGGGGTGCGGCAGCACCCGCTCGCGGCTCGATTCCAGCGTGGTCGGGTCGAGCAGCAGCACGCCGGCGGCCGTGTCCGGGGGCACCGCGCCGGTCAGCGCGCGGAAGAGTTCGAAGGCGGCGGCGTTGCCCAGCATCCGCCCGGTCATCTCGGGCAGGAAGACCGGCTCGCCGGTGCCGAGGGCGGTGCGGCGCCAGAAGTCGGCGGCCGCCGCCGGGTCGGCGGTGGCGGTCAGCCGTAGCTGGGCGCAGCACCAGCAGGGGGTCTGTCCGGCCGCCACGGTCGGCCCGACCACCGCCCGGTCGCCGTCCCAGACCACCGGGACCAGCAGCGGGCCGTCCCGGTGGCTGGCGCGGGCCAGCTCGGCCAGGCCGGCCAGCCCGTCCGGGCCGGCGCAGTAGAGGACCGCGTCGGCGCCGGTGGCGGCCAGCGGCCCGGTGCCGACGGTCACCTCGACCGGCAGCCCGTCGGCGCGCAGCTCGTCCAGTTCGGGCCGCAGGGCCTCGAGGTAGGGCGCCGGGTCGTCGTCCGGGTGCAGGTCCAGCCGGAGGCACCCGTTGCGGAGCAGGCCGGCCGCCGCGGCCAGCAGCGGCGCTCCCCCACCGGCGAGCGCCACCCGGGCGGCGTGGAAGCGCCGGAACCGGCCGGTCGCGTCGTCGGCGAAGTGGTCGACGAATTCGATCTGGGGGGCGAAGCGGCGGGCCACCGGCTCCGGCAGTTCGGTACGGTCGCCGGCGTCCTTGGCGAAGCCACGGGCGACCAGCGCCCGGACCAGGGTCAGCACGGTCTGCCGCTGGCCGGGTTCCAGGGTGGCGGTGAGCTGCGCGAGGGTGTGCTCGCCGGTGAGGTAGGGGCTCAGCGAGCTCAGCCACCGGAAGGCGGACCGTCCCTTGATCAGGAAGGCGGTGTCCGGGCCGCGCAGGTAGGCACCCGCCGGAGCGTCCAGGAACACCACGTCGTGCCGGAGCTTGGGACGCATTTCAAGGGTCACTCCACCGTCCGGCGACTGGCTCATCTTCGGCCCCCATGCCAACGACCACGGTCAACTCGAAAGTGCCTTCATGCTGCCCAAGATCAATTCATTCGTCAACAGAATGTTTCGCGTCGACCAGTGGTGGCGGTGAATTCGTATGGGCTGAGCTGCGGCTAAGACAAAATCGACGGTCGGTACGCGTCGAGGGGCCTTCCGGCGACGATCGACCTCCGCTACGCTGTGGGCGTCATCAGTCCCGCCGCAGGTCAGAGGCTTTTACATCGTTACACGGCAAGGGCCGCGACCGGCGGCGGCACGATGACACGGCCCGGGCCCCGACCCCCGTCGCGACCTGGGCAGTTGCCTTAACGAGCAGTTAGTTGACCGCACGCAATTAACCCTGTGTCGCGGTCAGGAATTCTAAGGACTGCCGGATGAACATTGCGTCAAATTGGGCCGTCGGAAACCTCGCGCGAGGGCGTACGATTGCGGCGTCGCGTTGAGGAATGACCGATTTGCCATTGAATTGGCCGGGGTCACCAAGCGTTATCCCGGCGGGGTGACCGCGGTCGACGGCCTCGACCTGCGGGTGCCCGCGGGCGAGGTGCTCGGCTTCCTGGGGCCGAACGGCGCGGGCAAGACCACCACCATGCGCATGCTGGTCGGGCTGGTCCGGCCCACCAGCGGACGGATCCGGGTGCTTGGCCTGCCGCCCGGCGCGCCGGGGCAACTGGCCCGGGTCGGCGCCCTCATCGAGTCGCCGACGTTCTACCCGCACCTGTCCGGGCTGGACAATCTGCGGCTGGCCGCCCGCTACGCCGGGGCGCCCGACAGCGCCGCCGAGCGGGTGCTCGCCGAGGTCGGCCTGGCCGGGCGGGCGGGTTCGGCGTTCCGCACCTACTCGCTGGGCATGAAGCAGCGGCTCGGGGTGGCCGCCGCACTGCTCAAGGAACCGGACCTGTTGATCCTGGACGAGCCGACCAACGGCCTCGACCCGGCCGGCGTCTCCGAGATCCGGGACCTGCTCCGCTCGCTCGGACAGCAGGGCCGGACCGTACTGCTGTCCAGCCACGTCCTCGGCGAGGTGGAGCAGATCTGCGACCGGATCGCCGTCATCGACCACGGCCGGCTGGTCGCCGACGGCAGCCCGGACGACCTGCGCGAGGCGCTGGGCCGGGCCGTGCTGCTGATCGACGCCGACCCGGTGGACGCGGCGGTCGCCCGGCTGCGCGAGCACGACCGGGTCCGGGCGGTCGAGGTGGTCGACGGGCGGCTGCGGGTCACCACCGATCCGGCGCTGGCCGCGGAACTCAACCGACGCCTGGTCGAGGCCGGCGTCGACGTACGGGAACTGCGCCCGCTGCGCCACTCGCTGGAGGAGGCGTTCCTGGAACTGACCGCCGCACCCGGCGGGCGGTCGCCGGGCCGCGACCGCGCCGAGCCCGCGGAGCCCGACGAGCCGGCGCCCCCGGAGCCCGGTGAGCGCCACGAGTCCGCGACCGTGACGGGAGGCGCCCGATGATCGGTTCGATCCGCGCGGCCTGGTTCGCCGACCGGAAGCGACCGGCGGTGTGGACGATCACCGCGACCTGGACGATCCTGGCGCTCGCCTTCGGCGTCGGCATCCCCTACCTGGTGCACCTGGCGCTGGCCGGCGACCCGGAGCAGGCGGAGGCCGCCGAGTCGCTGCTCGCCGCCGTCCTGCCGGGCGAGTTGGTCACCACCGGGATCGGGCTGTTCCCGCTCTTCGGCGGGGCGATCGTGGTGATCCTCGGCGCGCTGGTGGTCGGCAACGAGTACCGCTGGGGCACACTGAACCTGATCTTCACGCAGCGGCCGCGGCGCGCCCAGGTGATGGCCGGGCACGCCGTCGTCCTGTGCGGGCTGACCCTGCTGGTCGTAGTCGCCACCTTCGCGGCGCTGGCGCTGGTCACCGGGGTGCTGGCCGCGATCGAAGGGCGGGGACCCGACTGGCCGCCGGTTGGGAGCGTCGCCGGGGCGGTGGCCGCCGCCTGGCTGATCTGCACGGCCCACGCCGGGGTCGGCTGGTTCCTCGCGATCGCCTTCCGCAGCACCGCCACCGCGATCGCCGTCGGTCTGGTGTGGACGCTGGTGTTGGAGAACGCGGTGAGCGGGCTCGCCCTCGTCCTCGACCCGCTGACGGTGCCGCAGAAGCTGTTGCTGGCGCCGAGTTCCGGCGCGCTGGCCGGCGCGCTGGGCGCCCGGTCCCAGTTCGACGGCGGTACGCCCGGCGTGCTCGACGCCTCCAGCGCCGTGTTGCCGGCCACCGTGCTGGCCGGATACGTCCTGCTGACGTTCGGGCTGGGCACCTGGCTGGCGGTCCGCCGGGACGTCGGCTGACCGGCCGGAAGGAGGCACCGTGGACTTCCTGCTCGCCTTCGGGCTGACCGGGCTGGCGGCGTCGGGCGGCTGGCTCGCCTGGGCCGCCGCCCGCGGCTGGTCCCGCCGGCGCGACCGGCGGCACGAGCTGCGGCTGGCCCGCGCCCGGGCGACGGCGGAGATCCGCCGAGCCGAACTGGCCGCGCAGGTTCGTGAGATCGAGTTGGCCAACGAGACGTACCAGGACTTCGTCCGCCGCCACCCCGAGCGCTGAGTGCCGCCGCTCCGGCGGCACCACCCGGTGCCCGGGGACGGGGATCACACCCCCGCGCACCGCCCCGGATCGCGGTTCGCACGACGGCGCGGGGCGGCGCCCGGGCGGGGCGCGGCGGCGACCCGGCGGCTCAGTTCAGGCCGGTGCAGGGCGTGCCGTCGATGGTGCAGGCGGTCGGGCCGGCGCTGACCGGGGAACCGGTCACCCGGAAGGTCACCCGCACCGAGCCGTCGGCGGGCACCGCCGCGCCGGCGCCGTCCGGCACGAAGCTCCACGTCGCGCCGTCCCGGCTGGCCCGGGCACCGCTGACCGCGGTGACCTCCAGGGATTCCCGGGGCAACGTGACCACCAGAGTCCAGTCGGTCGCCCGGCCCGGCCCGGGGTTGCGGATGGTCACCGCCGCGCCGTAGCTGAGCAGGGCGCGCTCCTCGATGGCGAACTCGGCGCCGAGCGTCGCGCCGGTGGCCGGCGGCGTCGCCGTGGATCCGCTCGTCGTCGGGGCGGCCGAGGAGGTCGCCGTGCTCGGGCGCGCCGACGTCGGGCGGGAGCTGGGCGGCTCGGCCTGCACCCCGGAGCCGCCCGCGGGGGCACCGGTCGGCACCGCGACCGCCGGCGGCGGGTCCAGGGCCACCGGCGCCAGGCGCTCCGGGGTCCGCAGCACCACGACGACGGCGACCGCCGTCGCGACCAGCACCGCCCCCGCGGCGAGCAGCGCGAGCCGGCCCACGGTCGCCCCGTCAGCCCGGCCGGTGGCCACGTGCCGCGCCGATGCGACGGCGGCCATGATCCGGTCGAGCACGATGATGGCCACGGTCCGCCGTGGCTGCGGCGGTGCTGCCGGCATTGCCTTCTCCCCTACAGATCGTCCGCCGGGCACGCTGCCGCCCCCGGCGGGCGGCGGGCCGCCCCGGCCCGGTCACAGTGCGCGAAGCCCCGCGAGCAGTTCCTTGAGCAGCGCCTCGGTCGGCAGCGCGGACAGCATCGGGGGCTCGTGGGTCTCGATCAGCCCGGCGGCCGCCAGGTCGGCGAGCAGCACCCGGACGGTGCCCACCGGCAGGTCCAGTTCCGCGCCGACCTCGGCCACCGACAGTGGACGCCGGCACAACTCGACGATCCGCGCCTGCTCCGGGAAGAGCTGGGTGG
>NZ_QGSW01000337.1:0-9856 GCF_003176715.1 Micromonospora sp. S4605 | reverse complement strand
GATGGCCGCGCGCCTAGCCGGTGAGGACGTCGAGCCGCAAGGCCCGATCGAGACCGAGGCAGCCCGACGCCTCGACGACGAACTCAACCAGAAGTAGCCACCCGGTTACCCAACACTTTCTGAGGCGGCCGTCGGGGTCCCGGTGCCGGCGTGGCGTGGGATCGACTTTAAGTTTTGCTTATCAGGGCTCCTGATCCACCTGCAAGATCGGTACGTTGCCCGGATGCGACACATCGGAACCGTGATCGCCGCCGCCGTCGTGGGTCCGCTGGCCTGGGTCCTGTTCGCCCTGGGCCAGGATCGGTCGGCGCAGGCGTTCGCCAACGCAGCGGACGGCGGCTCGCTGGACGGCGCTGACTTCGTACGACCGGCGCTGGTGCTGGCCGCCGCCGGTCTGCTGCTCGGGCTCATCGGCACGCTCCGGTTCTCGCCGCTGGGCGCGGCCGTGACCGGCCTGGTCTACTCGGCCAGCTACCTGGGCCTGCTGATCAGCCCGAGCGCGGTGATGAACCTGGTCGACCACGAACCCACCCTGATCGGTCACCAGGTCGACCTGGCGGCCCCGGTCCGCAACGGGACGACCCTGCTGATCGGCGCGCTGCTGCTCGTCGGGGTGGTCAGCATCCGCCGCTGGCAACGCTGGCCCCAGCCCGCGGCGGCCGACGACCCGCCCGAGGCGCTGGTGCCGGACGAGGTCATCCCGCCGCTGGCGCGCCGGGACCGCCCGCTCGGTGCCGACGGCCTCGGCCTGGGCAGCCCACGCGAGAAGGCGCCCGAGCCGGAGCCGGTCCGGACCGGCGGATCGGACTGGGCCGGCCGTTCGGACTGGGCCGGTCTGGTGTCGAGTGACGCCGGGGACAGGACCGCCCGGTCGACGGACTGGACCCGCCAGCCGTCGCGCTGAGCAGCCGGCGGCTCAGGCCTCGCGCCCCGGGTTCCGGTGGGTGGCTCCCCACACCCCACCGGAACCCGACACCCGGCTCAGCCCGCGTCCTGCGGGTACCACCGCAGTTCGACCGAGTTGCCGTCCGGGTCGCGCACGTAGATCGAGGTCGCGCTCCCCCGCGCCCCGAACCGGCCGACCGGCCCCTCCAGCACCTCGAAGACGCCGGACGCGATCACCTCGGCCCAGTCCAGCGGCTCGACCACCAGGCAGAAGTGGTCCACGTTCGACTCACCCCGCGGCCGGTGGACCAGGTCGATGATGGTCTCCGGGCCGACCCGTACCGAGGGGAACGGCACCGTGCCGGCTCGCCACTGGTCGACCCGGACCGGGGCCAGCCCGAGCACCCCGCAGTAGAAGTCGAGGGCCCGCTCGACGTCGGCCACGTTGAGCACCAGGTGGTCGAAGGCCGTGACCCGCACCGCGCTCACTTCGCCTTCAGCTGTCGTCGTCGTCATGCCGTTCACCATCCCCCGCCCCGCGACCGCGACCAAGGCATGATCAGGCTACGATCGTTGATCCTGCTTCAACGATGGGACGTGACGTGCTCGAACGGTACGAGGTGGAGACCTTCCTGACCCTCGCCGAGGAGCTGCACTTCGGCCGCACGGCCGAGCGGCTCGGGGTGACCACCGGGCGGATCAGTCACGTGGTCAAGAAACTGGAACGCCGCATCGGCGCGCCGCTGTTCGCCCGGACCAGCCGGGTCGTCCAACTCACCGCGATCGGCCGCCAACTCGCCGACGACCTCGCCCCGCTGGTCGCCGGCATGGACGAGGCGGTACGCCGGGCCATCGACGCCGGGCGCGGCGTCACCGGGCGGCTGCGGGTCGCCTTCCTCGGCGAGTGGACCGCGCCGGTGCTGCTCAAGGCGGTCGCCCTGTTCACCGAGCGGCACCCGGAGTGCCAGGTCGAGGTGCACGAGGTGCAGCTCTACAACTCGCGGCCGAGCCTGGTGGACGGCTCGATCGACCTGCTCATGGCGGCGTACCCGTTCGACGGGATGGCCTGCGGCCCGCCGCTGCTGACCGAGCGCCGGATGCTCGCGGTGCCGGCCGGGCATCCGCTGACCCGCGCGGCGTCGGTCTCCCTGGAGGTCCTCGCCGACCATCCGGTGGTCCAGTACCCGGCGGTGACCTCGACGGAGTTCAAGCGCGACCGCACCCCCGAGCACACCCCGTCGGGCCGGCCGGTGCCGAAGGGCCCCACCGGGAACACGTTCTCCGAGATGCTGACCCTGGTGGCGCTGGGCCGCGGCGTACTGCCGGTGGGCGAGCACACCCGGCACTACTACCCCCGCCCGGACGTCGCCTACGTGCCGATCCACGACGCACCGCCGATCCGGCGCGGCCTGGTCTGGCGGGAGGACAACACCACGGCCCGGGTCCGCGAGTTCGTCCGCGCCGCCAGCGACGCGAACGGCTGAGACGGCGAGTTCATCGTCCAGGCCCGGGCCGGCGGCGACGATCTTGCCGGTGGCGCGCCGGACCTACCGTGAGGGGCATGGCGAACGCGACCTATGACCGCAAGGAGCAGTTCCAGCAGATCCAGAGCGGCCTGCTGGACGGAGAACAGATCATCGCCGTCTACGACGCGGTCGGCACCGGCACCGGCTTCCTCGGGTTGACCGACCGGCGCGTCATCATCCAGGACCGCTCCTTCATCGGCAAGCGGTACGCCATCACCAGCATCCCGTACTCGAAGATCACCAGCGTGAGCGTGGTGAGCAACAAGTCGTGGGGCGGGTCGTTCTTCTCCACCGGCGCCATCGCCATCCACGTCGGCACGCACACCTACGAGGTGGAGTTCCGCGGCGCCCAGAAGAGCCACCACGTGCACAACGTCATCCTGCACTACATCAGCTGACGAGCCTCGTCGCCGCCGGCGCCACCGACCCGCCGGCGACGACATCACCTTTCCCGGTCACGGCCGTTCATCCTTTGATGACCGCTGACGGGGGGACGCTGTGAAGGAATATCCGCCGGTCGAGGACCACGGGATCATCGGCAACCTGCAGACCGCCGCGCTGATCGCCCGGGACGGGACGCTGGACTGGTTCTGCGCTCCCCGGTTCGACTCGCCCAGCATCTTCGCCGGGCTCCTCGATCGGCAGCGCGGCGGCTTCTTCCGGATCACCCCGGACGGCGTCCGGTACGTGTCCAAACAGCTCTACCTGCCGGACACGCCGATGCTCATCACCCGGTTCATCAGCGCGGACGGGGTCGGCGAGATCACCGATTTCATGCCCGTCGCGGGCGAGCAGGTCACCGACCGGCACCGCATCGTGCGGATCATCAAGGTGGTCCGCGGCAGCATGCGGTTCCGAGCCGAGTGCCGTCCACGGTTCAACTACGGGCGCGAGACCCACGAGATGGAGCAGCACCCGGACGGGAGTGTCTTCCGCGCCGCGTCGATGATCCTGACCCTGCACACCACCCGGGCGCCCGGTCGGCTGATCCCGGAGGAGAACATCAGGAACGAGAACGGCGACCTGATCGCCTTCACGGACCTGCACGAGGGCCAGACGGGCGCGATCGTCCTGGAGACCGCCGCTCCGGGAGGTCCGCAGGCCTTCCCGTTCCAGGAGATCCAGGCGATGTTCGAACAGACCCGCGACTACTGGCGGCGCTGGCTGGACCGCTCGCACTACACCGGGCGGTGGCGGGAGATGGTGGAACGGTCCGCGATCACCCTGAAACTCATGACGTACGCGCCGACCGGCGCGATGATCGCCGCGCCGACCGCCGGGCTGCCCGAGAAGATCGGGGGCACCCGCAACTGGGACTACCGCTACACCTGGGTCCGGGACACGTCGTTCTCGGTGCACGCCCTGCTCGGCCTCGGCTTCACCGACGAGGCCCACCGCTACGTGGACTGGATCGACGAACGGGTCCGCAGGGCGGGCGACAACCACGTGCCTCTGAAGATCATGTATCGCGTGGACGGCACGTCCGACCTGCACGAGGAGACGCTCGATCACCTGGAGGGATACCGCGGCTCGGCACCGGTCCGGATCGGCAACGGCGCCGCCGAGCAACTCCAGCTCGACATCCACGGTGACGCGCTGTACGCCATGTACTTCGCCGACCGGCACGGCATCCGCGCCCCGCACCAGGTCTGGCTCAGCACCGTGCGGCTGGTCGACTGGCTCTGCCGCAACTGGGACCAGCCCGACGCGGGCATCTGGGAGAGCCGCCACCACCCCCGCGACTACACCCACAGCCGGGTGATGTCCTGGGTCGCCTTCGACCGGGCGGTCCGCCTCGCCGAACGGCACGGGCGACCGGGCGAGATCGCGCGCTGGGTCGAGCAGCGCAACGCCGTGTACAACCAGATCATGGAACGCGGCTACCACCGGGAGCGCCGCTCCTTCGTGCAGAGCTACGGCGGTGAGGTCGTCGACGCCGCCCTGCTGATGATGCCGATGGTCGGCTTCGTCGCCCCGAACGACCCGATCTGGCAGTCCACCCTTTCCACGATCGAGGACGACCTGGTCTCCGACAGCCTCGTCTACCGGTACGACCCGACCCACGCCCCCGACGGACTGCCCGGCGACGAGGGCACCTTCAACATGTGCACCTTCTGGTACGTCGAGGCCCTGGCCGAGGCCGGTCGGCTCGACGACGCCCGGCTCACCTTCGAGAAGATGCTCACCTTCAGCAACCACCTCGGCCTCTTCGGTGAGGAGATCGCCCCCACCGGCGAGCAGTTGGGCAACTTCCCCCAGGCGTTCAGCCACCTGGCGCTGATCAACACCGCCCTCGCCCTCAACCGGCTCCTCGACGAGAGCCGCCGGTAGCGTGGGAACGGGCGCACGGCGTCAGTGGTCGGGGGACGTCCGGAAGTCGGCCGCGTGGTCACGCGCCCACTGGCGGAACGTGCGGGCCGGGCGTCCGGTCACCTCCGCCACCGTGTTCGTCACCGACTCCGGTTCGTGCACCAGCCGGGCCCAGTAGCTAAGCGCCTGGTCCACGAAAACGGGGTCGGCCCCGCCGGCGAGCATCTCCGCGCGCGCCTCCGCCACCGGCTGCTCCGCGAAGCGGACGGGTCGGCCGATCGCCTCGCCGATCAGCCGGGCCTGTTCGGCCTGGGTGACGACCTCCGGGCCGGTCAGCTCGTACGCCTGCTTGTCGTGTCCGTCGCCGGTCAGCGCGGCCACCGCCACGGCGGCGATGTCGGCCTCGTGGATGAGCGACCGCGCGGCATCGGCGAAGGGTGCCCGCACGACGCCGCCGGCGCGGATCTGCTCGGCCCAGCCGAGCGTGTTGGTCGCGAACCCGCCGCAGCGCAGGAACGTCCAGCCCAGCCCGGACCGTTCGATCAGCTGCTCGACCCCGCCCCAGACGCTGTCCGGCCCCTCCGCCGCCTGCCGCGCGGAGAGGTAGACGACGCGGCTCGCGTGTGCGGCGATGGCGTCCACGACCGGCGCCGCCCCCTCGACGGAGTAGGACGGCCAGAGCAGGAACACCGCGCCCACGCCGGTGAGCGCCGCGGCGAGGGAGTCCGGGTCGGTGAGGTCCCCACGGACCACCTCGACGCCGGCGGGCAGGCGGGCGGCGGCCGGGTCGCGGGCCAGGGCTCGTACCGGGACGCGCAGTTGGGACACCACGTGCCGCCCGACGTTGCCGGTCGCGCCCACCACCAGGATCGTGTCTCGTTTCGTCATGCCGCGATGCTCGGACCTCAATCGAGGTTGAAGTCAAGTGGTCCGCGCCGGTTCGCCGCCCGCGTCCCCTCCCGGGGTACGCCGGCGGCCGCACGCGGGAGCGCCGCGACGCTGGCGAGGTGACCCGCGACAGATCGGCGGCATGGCGGTGTCGACCCGACCGCGACACCGTCGTGCCGCCGTTCTGGTCGGCGAGGCTAGCCGGCGGTGGTCAGGTCGTTGTAACCGTCGGCTGGTTCCTGCCCGGACAGATCCCGGATGGCCGCCATGATCTCGTCGGTGACGGCCCGCCGGGCCTGGCCGAGGCTGCCGGCGGGCTGCGTGAAGCGCAACGGCGTGCCGAATCGCACCGTCACCTTCCCGAGGCGGGGTAGTCGGGCGCCGATGGGCTGGATCCGGTCGGTGCCGAGGACGGCAACGGGGACCACCGGAGCACCGGAGGCGAGCGCGAGCCACGCGACGCCGGTACGGCCGCGGTAGATCCGGCCGTCGCGCGACCGGCTGCCTTCGGGGTGGAGCCCGAAGGCTCGCCCCTCGGCGAGGACGTCGAGAGCCAGTTGCAGCGACGCCCGTGCCTCCCGGTGGCCGCCCCGCTGCACCGGGATGGCGTCGATGCCGGTCAGGCAGGTGCGGGTCAGCCGTCCCTTGAGCCCCGGGCGGCGGAAGTATTCCGCCTTGGCCAGGAAGGCGACCGGTCGGGGCGCCACGAGCGGGATGACCACGCTGTCGATGAAGGACAGGTGGTTGGCGGCCAGGATCACCGGGCCACGCCGCGGAACGTTCTCCCGGCCCTCGACGACGGGCCGGTAGAGCAGCCGGGCGAGCGGAGCGATCACCAGGCGTACGGTCGCTTGCAGCAGCACTCGTCCTCCCGACGGTCAGTACCGGTTAACGGGTTGCTGGTGTGGCCCGGTGGTCTTCGGCGGCCCGACATGGGCGTCCAGTGCCGCGCGCAGCAGCGGTTCGACATCGTCCGTCCGCACCATCGTCTGGAGGCTGCCCCACTGCCACAGTTCGGCGATGCCGTGCAGGCTGGCCCACAGCGCGGCGGCGGTGACGGCGGGCGCTGGCGCGCCGGCCACGGCGGGCCGGGCTCGGTCGACCAGGTCGACCAGCACGCCGAACAGCGCCTGGCTGGCCTCCCGCAGGCCGATCCCGTTGCCCCGCAGCAGGTCGTGCCGGAACATGAGTTCGAACATGCCGCGGTTGTCCTGCGCGAAGCTCAGGTACAGCCGGCTGAGCGCGAGTAGTTGTGCGTGCGGGTCCAGGTCATCGCCGCCGACCAGCTCGGCGACCTGCTGGCCGAGTCGCTGGTAACCCTCCCGCGCGATGGCGGCCAACAGGGCCTGGTGGGTCGGGAAGTAGCGACGCGGCGCGCCGTGGGAGACCCCGGCCCGGCGGGCGATCTCGCGCAAGGTGAGGGCTCGCGGCCCCTCTCGCGCCAGCAACTCGACACCGACCTCGACCAGCCGTACCCGAAGACTGCCGTCCGACTCCGACATAGACAGTGTCTACCAGCCTCGCGTAGACACTGTCTACCCCGAATCTGGCTCGCCTGGAACGGCGCCGAACCGGCTCTGCTTCGTCCGCGGCCCGGCCGGCATCATCGTCGCGCTGGCCGAGCAGGTCAGCTGACGGCTGCCGAGGTCGTTCACCCGCAGAATCGTGTCATGATCGAGCGCTAGGCGGTGGTGGCCGGAGTAGCTCGCTGCCGTCGCAGTGACGAGGTGTCCATCGACGAGAGGCTGGCAACTTCAGCGTGGGTCTGATCGCGTACGCCCTCTGCCTGGCCATACCCACCCTGCCCGTGCTGTGGCTGTGGGGCAGGCCGCTGTTCACCGGCCGGTGGACGACGCCCGGTTGGTTCATCGGGACAGCCGGGTTGTGCGTCGGCGCCACCGCCGTCACCTGGTTCGTCGGTGCCTTCGCCGGTTCCTCCCTGGACCCGGAGGAGTCCTGCCACGCAGCCGGCGCCACCTATGACAGCGCCTACCGCTCCGCCCACTGGCAGGAGCCGTCGCGGTGGTTCCCCCTGCACAACAGGTGCAACGCCAGCTACGACCTGGTCCCGGCGTGGGTCAACCCTGCCCTGGTGCTCTTGCCGCTGCTGGCCATCGGCTGCCTGGGCGTGGCCGTCCGGCTGGCCGTCGCGCGCCGAGGGACCAGGATCGGCAGCGCCGCGGGACCGTCCTGACGGGGTACGGGAGGCCCCCGCCATTCCCGCAGCACGCGGTCGAACTCGCCCGTCACGCATCAGGCAACGCAGAACTCGTTGCCCTCGGGGTCCTGCATGACGACGTGTCCCAGGGTGTCGCCGTACCACTTTTCGCGGACCACAGTCGCGCCAGCGGCTACCAACTCGGGCACCTTCTGCCGGATCAGCCGTGCACGCTCGGCCATGTCCCAGGGGCCCGGACCGGCCACCCGGACGTCGATGTGCATCCGGTTCTTGGCGGATTTTCCCTCGGGTACCTTCAGGAAACCAATGGCGGGCCCCCTGCCGTCAGGGTCGACGATGGAAGCGTTGTCGGGCTCATCGAAACCGGACTCCTTGACATAGCCGAGGGCCAGCGCCCAGAAGGCAGCGATCCGCTGGGGATCATCGGCGTCACACCCTAGGGTCCAATAGGTCGCCATGGCGCCAACCTACGCACGCCGGAACGCGCCGTCACCAGCATGCGCGGGTGCCGGGCCGTCCGCGGCCGGTACGCCGTCGCCGCCCGAGGTGCAGCACACCTGCGGTGCTACCAGAATGGCCACCGGAGGTGATCGAGGTGGCCGACCGGGAGAGCGTGCCCAGGCTGTGCCAGGTGGTGCTCGACTGCACCGACGCCAGGGCTCTGGCGGAGTTCTACCGGCGCCTGCTGGGCCTGGTCCACCGACCTGGCGACGAGCCGCCCGCGGCGGGGCAGGTCGACGAGCGCGGTCGCGACTGGCTCGTCCTGAGGACTCCCGAGGGTGCCTCTCAGCTGGCGTTCCAACAGGTGGATCACCTGCCGGAGGTGACCTGGCCGGAAGGCCCGGTGGCCCAGCAACTGCACCTGGACCTGACCGTGGAGTCGGTCGAGGAGTTGCGGGTCCAGCACGAACGCGTCCTGAACCTCGG
Source organism: Micromonospora sp. S4605 (assembly GCF_003176715.1). NCBI lineage: Bacteria > Bacillati > Actinomycetota > Actinomycetes > Micromonosporales > Micromonosporaceae > Micromonospora > Micromonospora sp. S4605. The sequence continues at coordinate 1,141 of NZ_QGSW01000337.1, read as the reverse complement.
TGGCCGGCTGCTGTACGACCGCATCGACGACCCCGACGAGCCGCTCCGCGTGTACGCCGACCCGGCCGGGCACCCCTTCTGCGTCTTCGTCGCCGCGCACAGGTCCGGGCTCTCAGGACTCGCGTGACGGATCGGTGTCCGGACCTGCGTGATCGAACTTTGCGATACTGACGCGCGTGATGGTTACCCCGCGGCTCAAGCTGGTCCCGCTCGACCACGAGACAGCGCAGGCGATTGTGGACAATGACCGCACCGGCCGGGCCTGGCACGAGCAGTTCCCCCGCGAAGACGACCGCGACGGGGTCAATGGGTGGCTGCGCCAGGGCGACCCGGTGTTCGGCAACTTCGTCATCGTCGAGCAGGCGTCCGGACAGGCCGTGGGCACCATCGGCTTCTTCGGCCCGCCTGACGAGGCCGGCACGGTGATGGTCGGCTACGGCCTCGTCGAGCCGGCCCGCGGTCACGGCTACGCCACCGAGGCGCTGCGGTCGCTGGTCGACTACGCGGCGCGGCAACCGGCGGCCAGGCGTGTGGTCGCCGATACCGAGAAGGACAACCTGGCCTCGCAGCGGGTGCTCGACAAGGCCGGCTTCGCCAAGACCCACGAGACCGACGACGCCTGCTGGTACGCGCTGGCCCTCTAGGTCCTACGGCAGGTCGCTGGCACGCCCACCCGGTCACCCGATCGCCCTCCTGGGGCGGGCCGCCGCCCGACCCGCCACGACGAACGAACCTGTCGCAGCCAACACGTGACGCGCCGGGCGCTGCGATCAGACGTTGAAGCGGAACTTCTGACGGGAATCCGCTGACCTGCGCCGATCGGCGCTGCGCCCCGTCTGACCTGCGCTTACTTCCGTTGGCCACCGTTGGTTGATGTTGGGCCTAGACGGTCATCCTGCGGACTTTCTGCGGACTCTGCGGACTACCTGCGGACCATCCGCCCCCCCGAACTAGACGGACCCGGACGCGGTGACGCCATCACCGGCCGGGCCCTTGATCGACCCCGGGAGGTCGACCCATGAGCACCCTACCCACCCTGCCCGGCTGCGGTCAGCCGGCGACCATCCGCATCGAGGCGTACAGCGCCGTCAACGGCCGGATGCACGGCTCCCTCGACGGCAGCGTCTACGCCTGCCCCGAC
>NZ_QGSW01000046.1:0-9985 GCF_003176715.1 Micromonospora sp. S4605 | reverse complement strand
ATCGACTGGCCGCCGATCCGACGGCGGACGTCGACGACCCGCGGCTGGACCCGCTGCGGTCCGCCGCCCGCGACGGCGGCACCGTGGTGGTGGTCGGCGCGGCGGTCCGCCACCCGGACGGCCGCCGGACCATCTCCTCGCTCGTCGTCGACCGCACCGGCGGCGTCCGGGTCGGGTACGACAAGCAGCAGCTCTGGGGCGACGAGCGGGACCTGTTCGTGCCCGGCGGGCGCGGCGCCACCCTGCTGGTCGACGGCTGGCGGTTCGGTCTCGGCATCTGCTACGACGGCTGCTTCCCCGAGCACGGCCGGGCCGCCGCGGCCGACGGCGCGCACGGCTACCTCTGCCCGAGCGGCTACCTGGCCGGCTCGGAGCACCGCCGCGACCTCTACTACGCGGCGCGCGCCCTGGACAACACCATGTACGTGGTCTTCGCCAACTCGGTCGGCGGTGAACCGCCGTGGCGGTTCAACGGCGGCGCGGCGGTCTACGACCCGGAGGGCCGCCCGCTGGCGCGCGGCGCGGACACCGGCGAGGACGTGCTGGTCGTGACGCTCGACCCGGCCGCCCTGGCGGCCACCCGGGCGGCCCACTCCATGCTGGTCGACCGCCTTCCGCACCAGGGAGCGGCCCGTGCGGTGCTCACCGCCTGACCCGGGCCGGCGCCCTGCCGGGCCCTGTCGGTGCGACGCCGGCGTCCCGTAGGGTGCCCGAGTGCCGCTGCTCCTGCTGGACCTGGACAACACCCTGCTCGACCGGGCCGGCCCGTTCCGCGCCTGGGGTGAACGGTTCCTGGACGGCATCGGCGCGCCGCCGGCCGACATCGACTGGCTGATCTCCATGGACGCCGACGGGCTGACCGACAAGTGGGACGTCGCCGACGCCATCCGGGACCGGTACGGGCTGCGCATCCCCTCCATCGACCTGGTCGAGGAGCTGTACGAGGGGGTGGTGGCCAACGTCCGGCTGGACCCGCTGGTCGCCTGCGCGCTGCGGATCGCCGACGACGCCGGGTGGGTGCCGGTGGTGGTCAGCAACGGCACCGTCCGCCAGCAGGAGGCGATGATCCGGCGGACCGGGCTGGACCGGTTCGTGGCCGACTGGGTGATCTCCGAGGACGCCGGGGTCAGCAAGCCCAACCCGAGGATCTTCGCGCTGGCCGCCCAGCGGGTCCGGATGCCGCTGCGCGGCGCCTGGGTGATCGGCGACAGCCCGGAGGCGGACATCGGCGGCGCCACCGCCGTCGGCCTGCCCAGCGTCTGGCTGCACCGCGGGCGCACCTGGGCGGACCCGCGGTTCGCGCCCACCCGCACGGCGGACGGCCTGATCGCCGCCGTCGCCGCCGTGCTCGCCCGCTGAGCCCGGGGCCGGGGCCCGGCGGCGATCCGCGCTCGCCGGGTACGGCGCGCGAGTAATTCGGTTGACCGGCCGCGACCCGAGTCGCGAGCATGGTCGGCGCATCGTGCACCCGGGCGTGCGCCCGGTCGAGGAGAGGGGGTCGGTCATGGCCGTCTTCGCAGGTCACTTCCACCTGCCTCCATCAGCCTCGAGCAAGGGATCACCACCGCAGTGCGCGATCACGACCTTCCGGCGCGCGAGCGCCGTACCCGCGGCAAGCGCCGCTTCGACGACGACGACCCGACCTTCCTGAAGCGCGGCCGGGCGCCCGAGCCCGTCCTCGCCGACCCGGACGCCGAGCCGGACCCGGACACCGGGGAGCGCTGGTCCTCCTGGGACGACGCCGTGCACGGCCCGCAACCCCACCCGGACTGGCTGGTCACCGAACTGGCCGCCAAGGACACCGAACTCGGCGTGCTGAAGACCGGCAAGGAGGCGGACGTCCACCTGGTCCGCCGGGCGGTGCCCGGCACCGACCGGTCCTGCCTGCTGGCGGTCAAGCGCTACCGGGACCCCGAGCACCGGATGTTCCACCGCGACGCCGGCTATCTGGAGGGGCGCCGGGTCCGCCGGTCCCGGGAGATGCGGGCGATGGCCGGCCGCACCGCCTTCGGCCGGCAGATGATCGCCGGGCAGTGGGCGGCGGCCGAGTTCGCCGCGCTGGCCCGGCTCTGGGAGATCGGCGCCGCGCACGGTCGGATCGCCGTGCCGTACCCCGTCCAACTGCGGGGAACCGAGCTGATGCTGGAGTTCCTGGGCGAGCCCGAGGAGGGGCGGGCCGCGCCCCGGCTGGCCCAGCTGCGGCCCGATCCGGCGCAGCTGCGCGACCTGTGGGAGCAGCTGGTCGACGCGCTGGTCGTGCTGGCCCGCGCCGGCTTCGCGCACGGCGACCTGTCGCCGTACAACCTGCTGGTGCACCGGGGGCGGCTGGTGCTGATCGACCTGCCCCAGGTGGTCGACGTGGTGGCCAACCCGCAGGGCCCGGACTTCCTGGCCCGGGACGTCCGGGTGGTCAGCGCCTGGTTCACCGCGCGCGGCCTGCCGGCCGCGCAGGACCCGGCCGAGCTGACCGGGGAGCTGCTACGCGAGGCCGGCATCCGCTGAGGCGTACGCGTGCCGGGCGGCCGTCGGGCCGCCCGGCACGCCCGGTGCGGTGCTCACTGGAGGTAGCGCTCGACCTCCGGCTTAGGTCGTACGCCCTGGGCGTCCGGGTCGCCGTGGGTCTGCCGGGCGGCCCGCCGGCGGCGCAGCAGGTCCCAGCACTGGTCGAGGGACTCCTCTAGCTCGCGCAGCCGCTCGCGGGCCGCGTCGTCGGTGCCCGTCTCGTTGGCCTGCGCGTCCGCGCGCAGCCGGTGCTCCTCGTCGACCAGCTCGGAGATCCGGTTCAGGATGGTCTTGTCGTCCATGCCCATGAGCCTGGCACAGGGTGCCGGGGCACGCGCGGATTCATGCCCGGCCGACCGAGCGCGGTCCCGACCCGTCCGGGCGCTGCGGTAGGTTGCCGGGCCATGACCGTCACCGTCCGTCCCGGCGACACCGACGACGCGGGGCGGGTCGCCGCGTTGCTGCGGGCGGCCGGCCCGCTGATCGCCACCCCGGAACTGGTCCGTTGGCAGCTCACCGGGGCGCCGGCGGCGGAACGCTTCGGGCTGCTGGTCGCCGAGGCCGGCGACGGGCTGGCCGGGGTGGCCCGCACCGGGCTGCTGCCCGAGAGCGGGGAGCCCGGCTGGGGCTTCGTCAACCTAGTCGTGAATCCTCGCGAGCGGGGGCGCGGCGTGGGCGGGGCGCTGCTCGCCGCCGCCGAGGCGCGGCTCGCCGGGCTGGGCGTGCGGCGGGCGTACGCCCGGGTGGTGGACGAGCCGGCGGCGCTGGCCTTCGCCGAGCGGCACGGCTACCGGCGCGGGCGGCGCTCGCTGCTGCTCGGCCTGGACCTGGCGGCAGCGGTGCTGCCCGAGCCCCCGCCGCTGGCGCCGCCGGTGCGGCTCAGCACGGCCGCCGACCTCGGCGACCCGCGCCCGCTCTACGAGGCGGACCTGGACGCCGCCCGGGACGAGCCCGGCGACGTGGGCATGGCGGAGATCAGCTACGCCGACTGGCGGGCGGCCTACTGGGAACGGCCGGACCTGGACCGGGCGCTGACCACGGTGGCGGTCGTGGACGGCGCGGTGGTCGCGTTCAGCGTGGCGCTGACCGACGGCCGGGACCGGTACCAGTCGGGGATGACCGGGACCCGCCGCGACTGGCGCGGCCGGGGGCTGGCCCGGGCGGTCAAGGACGCCTCGTTGCGCGCGGCCCGGGCCGCCGGTCACCGGACCGCCCTGACTGTCAACGACGCCGGCAACGAGGCCATGCTGGCGGTCAACCGGTGGCACGGCTACCGGCCGATCGCGGCCGAGTACCGCTACCTGCGGGATCTGCGCCCCTGAGGGTTCCCATGTCCATCCCTTGTGGAGCATGGCAAAGCCAGCCGCGAAAATTTCTCTTGGTGCGACTAGAGAAAGTTGACGCGGCAATGGCATGCTCGGCGGAACGCTTACTGCACACAGTCGTGCCGCGACGCACGGTTGCCGAAGGGGGCACAGAGCACCGTGGGAGTGCCACACACCGCGCCGGTCCACACCAGACGAGCGGACGCGGTCCCACTGCGCCAGGTGGTGCCGAGCCTGCTCCGCGATCCGGCGCAGGCCCTGGTCGAGTTCGGGGAACGGTCCCGGGGCGAGGTGGTCAAACTCAACCTCGGCTCGTTCCGCCCCTACCTGGTCACCCGGCCGGAACACCTGCAGCAGGTGCTGCGGGAGAAGGCCGCCAACTACGTCCGGGCCGGCGACGGCCTCCAGTGGCGGCCGCTGAAGCGGTTGTTCGGCGAGGGCATCCTCAGCGACGGCGAGTACTGGTCGAACAGCCGGCACATCCTCCAGCCGCTGTTCACCGCGCGGCGGATCGACAACCTGGTCGACCGGCTGGCCGAGGCGATCGAGGACGCGGTCGACGAGCTGGACGCACCGGCCCGGGCCGGTCAACCGGTCGACATGGGCACCGAGCAGGCCCGGATCGTCTGTTCGGCGATCATGCGGGTCTTCTTCGCCGACAAGATCTCGGTGCCGGACGCCATGAAGATCATGCAGGCGCAGGACGCGATCGCCTGGTCGGTGATGCCGCGCATCATGGTGCCGTGGGCCCCGCTGGCCGTGCCGATGCCCGGTGACCGCGCGTTCCGCCGGGCCGTCCGGCTCATCGACGACACGCTGATGCCGATCGTCCGGGCCTCCCGGGAGACCGCCGAGTCCGACGGCGACGACATCATCTCCACCCTCTGGCGTGGCCGCACGGAGGACGGCAGCCGCCTCGACGAGCGCCAGGTGCGCAACGACACGGTGGCCATGGTGGCCACCACCACCGAGACCACGATCAGCGTGCTCACCTGGCTCTGGCCGCACATCGAGCAGGACCCGCTGATCGCCGAGCGGCTCTACGAGGAGATCGACCGGGTGGTCGGCGACGCCCCGGTACGCCGGGAACACCTGCGCGAGCTGCGCTACACCCGGCAGGTGCTCGACGAACTGCTCCGGCTCTACCCGATCGGCTGGCTCTTCCCGCGCCGGGCCGTCGAGGCCGACGTCCTCGGCGGGGTACGGATCGAGGCCGGTTCCACCCTCGTGGTGAGCCCGCTGATCACCCACCGGATGTCGATGTTCTGGGACCGGCCGGAGGTCTTCGACCCCGACCGGTTCGCCCCCGAGCGGGCCCGCAGCCGGCACCGGTACGCCCACTTCCCGTTCGGCGGCGGCCCGCACCAGTGCCTGGGCATGCACCTGTTCTACCTCGAGGCGACGCTCATCGTGGCGACCCTGCTGAGCCGCTACCGGTTCCGCCTGCAGCGGCCAGCGGTGCCCGGCATCAAGGTGGCCGCCGCGCTGCGGCCGCTGGAGCGGGTCGAGCTGACCCTGCGCCCGGTGCGGAGCGCCGCGGCATGAGCCCACAGCCCACGTCGCCGCCGTACGACGGCGGCGACCAGATCGCGCTGGCCGCCGAACAGGGCCGGATCTGCGCCCTCGCCGCCAAGGGACAACGCGACCTGGCCGAGCGCGCCGCCGCGTACCCGGAACTCTTCCCACCCCGGCCGTTCGACCCGGCGCTGTTCGGCAACGTCGCGATGGCCATCGCCTTCGGTGCCCCGTGGTGCGACCTCGACCAGCTGCGGATCACCAACCGGGCGGTGCTCTGGGGCTTCGCCGTCGACTGGCAGGTCGACTACGTCGCCAAGACCCGGGACGAGATCGACCGGCTGACCGCGAACTGCCTCGCGGTGGCCGACGGCGCCGCCCCGGCCGCCGACGACCCGCTCGGCCGGTTCCTCGCCGAACTGCGCGACGAGCTGGCCGCGGTGCCGGCGTACCGGGTCCACGCGCCGGTCTGGCGGGCCGAGCTGCGCAAGGTGCTCGACGCGATGGCGCGGGAGTGGGACTGGAAGCAGGCCGCCGGCTCCGGTGGCCTGCCCACCCTCGACGAGTACCTGGCCAACGCCGACAACCTGGCCTGCACGGTGGTCAACGTCGTGCACTGGATCCACTCCGACGACCCGGTGACCCTCGCCCACCTGGACGCGCTGGTGGTGGCCAGCGCCGAGGTGCAGCGGATCCTGCGCCTGGTCAACGACCTCGGCACCTACGAGCGTGACCTGCGCTGGGGCGACCTCAACGCGCTGTTGCTGGTGGACGATCCGGCCGTGGTGCGGCGCCGGATCGACGAGCTGGTCGGGCACGCCCGCGAGCTGCTGGCCCCGCTGCGGGACAGCTGCCCGGTGCAGGCCGACTACCTGGCCCGGCAGATCGGCTTCAGCAGCGGCTTCTACCGCTCCACGGACTTCTGGGGTGCGCTGTGACCACCTCGGAACTCGGCACCACGGCGGGGTCCGAGGTCGCCGCCGCGGCCCGGGAACTGCTCGCCGCGCTGGCCCTCGAACCGGCCGGCCGGGTCACCGCGTCGGTCTACGAGACCGGGCGGCTGGTCACCCACGCGCCCTGGCTCACCGGCCACGACCGGCGGCTGGCGTACCTGCTGGGCAGCCAGCGCCGCGACGGCGGGTGGGGCGCGCCGGGCGGCTACGCCCTGGTGCCGACCGCCAGCGCGGTGGAGGCGCTGCTCACCACGCTGCGCGCCGGCGGGGACGAGGTCTCGTCCCCGGCCGAGCTGGCCGCGGCGGCCGGCCGTGGGCTGGCCGCGCTCGACGGCTGGCTCGCCGACGGGCTGCCGCTGCCGGACACCCCGGCCGCCGACCTGATCGTGCCGGCGCTGGTCGAGCGGATCGACGCCCACCTCGAGTGGTTCGACGAGCGCCCCGGCACCGGCCCGGACGGCTGGGCCGGCCGGCGCCTGCCGCCGGTGGACCGGCGGCGGCTGGACGGCCTCGGCGCGCTGCTGGCCAGCGGCCGGCCGGTGCCGCAGAAGCTCCAGCACGCCTTCGAGGTGCTCGGCCCGGCCGCCCGGGGCCGGCCCGACGTCGCGCCGGTCGCCGGTGCCGTGGGCGCCTCGCCGGCCGCCACCGCCGCCTGGGTCGGCGACACCCCGGACGGGGCGGACCCGGTCGTGCGGGCCTACCTGGCGGAGGCGGTGCGCCCGCACGGCGGTCCGGTGCCCTGCTGCACCCCGATCACGGTCTTCGAGCGGGCCTGGACGCTGAGCAGCCTGGCCCGGGCCGGCGTGCCGGTGCGGCCGGCGCCGAAGCTGGTCGCGGAGCTGGCCGGCGCGCTCGGCCCGCAGGGCACCCCGACCGGGCCGGGCCTGCCGGCCGACGCCGACACCACCTCGGTCACCCTCTACGCGCTGGCCCGGCTCGGTCACCCGGTGGACCCGGCCAGCCTGCTGCGCTACGACGTGGGCAGCCACTTCTGCACCTGGCGCGGCGAGGACGGGCGGTCGGTGACCACCAACGCGCACGTGCTGGAGGCGTTGGGCTGGCACGCCCGGCACACCCCTGCCGGCGCCGCCCGGTACGGCGACCGGGTCACCGCGTTGGCCGGCTGGCTGCGCGAGCAGCAGCGGCCCGACGGACGGTGGGCCGACCGCTGGCACGCCTCGCCGTACTACGCCACGTCCTGCGCGGTGCTGGCGCTGACCGGGTACGCCCCGGCCGAGCTGGCCGGGCCGGCGGTGGACCGGGCGGTGGACTGGGTGGTGGCCACCCAGCGGCCGGACGGGTCGTGGGGGCGCTGGAGCGGCACCGTGGAGGAGACCGCGTACGCGCTGCACGTGCTGCTCGGCACCGACCGCCCGGCGCGGCCGGGGGTGCCGGAGGCGGCCCGCCGGGGCCTGCACCAACTGGCCACGATGGACGGCCGTCGGGACGATCCGCCACTGTGGCACGACAAGGACCTCTACGCTCCCGTGCTGATCGTCCGGGCGGCCGTGCTCGCGGCCCGGCAGCTCGCGCTCACCAGATCGGACCTGCTCGGGCGGGGTGGGGCGGCGCTGGACGCGCCCGCGCCGGACAAGTCCATGATCAGGAGCGCTTGAGTGACGAAGCGGACGCTGCTAGCGTGCGCCGGGGTCGATGCGTGCGCGTACGTGCGCAACTGACTGACGGATCACACAGGCCACGCCAGGGACGGTGTAATGGGTTCCCGCAGTTCGAATCTGCGTACCAAGGTTGTCGCCCTGCTCGCCTCGCTGGTCGCGCTCTGGAGCTTCACCGCCTGGGTGACCATCCGGGACGGCGTGAACCTGCTCGGCGTGCAGGCGCTGGACAGCAAGGTCTTCAACCCCACCGAGCCGCTGCTGCTGCAGTTGCAGTTGGAACGCCGGACGTCGGTGACCTTCCTCGGGCGTCCCGACGACGGCCAGCGGGCGGCCCTGGCCGAGGTGCGGCAGCGCACCGACCAGCTGGCCGCCGAGTTCACCGAGTCGATCGACAGTTGGCAGGTCGCCGCGCTCGGCAGCGACACGCTCGACCAGCGGCTCGACGAACTGGTCGGCGGCCTCGACGAGCTGGCGGCCACCCGTACCGCGGTCGACGACAAGAGCATCGACCGGGCCGAGGCCGGCGGCGCGTTCACCGACCTGATCGAGTCGATCTACCGGGTCTACGACGCGCTCGGCAACCTCGACGACGAGCAGGCCGCCGAGGACACCGCCGCGCTGATCGGCCTCAACCGGGCCCGGGAACTGCTGTCCCAGGAGGACGCCCTGCTCGCCGGCGTGCTGGCGGCCGGCCGGATCACCCCCGCGGAGCGGGCGGAGTTCACCCGGATCGTCGGCGCCCGGCAGTTCACCGCCAACCAGTCGATCGTCCGGCTGCCCGCGGCCGACCAGCGTCGCTACGACCAGATGTCCACCGGCGAGACCTTCCGCCGGCTGGCCGACCTGGAGAACCAGGTCATGCAGAGCGAGGCCGGCACCCGGCCCCCGGTCGAGGCGGCGCAGTGGAACGACACCACCGGTCCGGCGCTGACCGAGATCGGCGACGTGGTGCTCGCCGGTGGCGACGACATCGTCGACCGGGCCACCCCGATCGCCATCGGCGTCATCGTCCGGCTGGTGCTCGCCGCCGGTCTCGGCCTGCTCGCCGTCGTCGCCTCGATCATCGTGTCGATCACCACGGCCCGGGCCCTGGTGCGCCAGCTGGAGCGGCTGCGCGAAGCCGCCTTCCGGCTGGCCAACGAGCGGCTGCCCAGCGTGGTCGAGCGGCTCGGCCACGGCGAGGAGGTCGACGTGGCCAAGGAGGCGCCGCCGCTGCAGTTCGGCGACGACGAGATCGGCCAGGTCGGCAAGGCCTTCAACGCGGTGCAGGAGACGGCGATCCGGACCGCTGTCGAGCAGGCCGAACTGCGCCGCAACGTCCGCGAGGTCTTCCTCAGCCTGGCCCGGCGCACCCAGGCGCTGGTGCACCGCCAGCTCACCCTGCTCGACGCGATGGAGCGGCGGGAGCAGGACGCCGAGGAGCTGGAGGACCTGTTCCGGGTCGACCACCTGGCCACCCGGATGCGGCGCAACGCGGAGAACCTGATCGTGCTCTCCGGCTCCACCCCCGGCCGCGCCTGGCGGCGCAACGTGCCGATGGTGGACGTGGTCCGCGGCGCCGTCGCGGAGGTCGAGGACTACACCCGGGTCAACGTGCTGCCGCTCGGGCCGGTGTCGCTGACCGGCCGCGCGGTCGGTGACGTCATCCACCTGCTCGCCGAGCTGATCGAGAACGGCCTGTCCTTCTCGCCGCCGCACACCACCGTCGAGGTGCGCGGGCAGATGGTGGCCAACGGCTTCGCGATCGAGATCGAGGACCGCGGCCTGGGCATGAGCGAGGAGGACCTGGCCGCCGCGAACCACCGGATCGTCGACCAGTCCGACCTCAACCTGGCCAACGCCGCCCGGCTGGGCCTGTACGTGGTAAGCCGGCTGACCGAGCGGCACGGCATCCGGGTGCAGCTGAAGGAGTCCGCCTACGGTGGCACCACCGCGGTCGTGCTGATCCCGGCCGACCTGGTCACCGCCGACGACTCCGACCCGAGTACCTCGGGCGGCTTCCCCGCCGGTGCTCCCGCCCCGGCCGCGGCCCCGGCTGCCGCGGCCCCGGCCGCGCCGGCCGCCGGGCAGC
>NZ_QGSW01000187.1:0-10080 GCF_003176715.1 Micromonospora sp. S4605 | reverse complement strand
TCCCCACCCACTCCCACCCCCTCAACTCGTTTGATCATGAGGTTGACGGTGCCGGAACGGACAGAGCGCCCCGCCAACCTCATGATCAACGCGACGGTGAGGGTCAGGGGTCAGTGGCGGGCGCGTTTGAGTTCGTGAAAGGCCGGGAGGTGGATCAGGGGGAGCATGCAGTCCCAGATGGTCAGCGCGTCGTCGGTGCCGGGCACCTCGGTGAGGATCGGCCCGTGCATGCCCCGCTTCGCGCCGGGCACCATCAGCACCGGCGAGCCGATGTCCGGGCCGGCCGAGGCGTACGCCAGCGCGTGCGACTCGCGTACCGCCCGGTCCCAGCGCTCGTCGTCGAGCGCCGCCGCCGCGTCACCCAGGCCGGCCGCCTCGACGGCCGCGTCCACGATCTTCGGCGACAGCGGGTTCCCGGCGTCGTGGCTGCGTGCGCCCACCTCGGCGTAGAACCGGGCGACGTCGTCCGGCCGGCCGTCCGCGCGCAGCGCCTCCACCAGCCGCAGCGCCCGACTCGACGCGGCCAGCACGTCGGCGAACTCGGGGGCGGACTTCCCTTCGTTGAGAATCGCCAGGCTGAAGGCCCGCCATTCGACCCGCAGGCCACGGGCGTCGGCGACGGCGACCAGCCACCGCGAGGTGCGCCAGGTCCACGGGCAGGCGGGATCGAAGAAGAACGTGGCGTCCATCGGCCGAGCCTAAGCGCCCGCGCGCCGACCCGCAGCGCGCCGACCCGCGCCCGCTTCCGCGTGGAGGCAAGGGCAGACGCGGTTGGTCGGCCAGCAGCGGCCGGCCCTTGGCGACCGATGCCAGGTGGACCCGCGCGGATAGGCTCCGGGGCCGGCCGCGGAACGCGGAGCGGAGCTGTCGGGACCCGGTATGGCCGCCCGGGCACCGCGATTGCCGGCCGTATCGCGGCAGGCGCCGGACCCGCGCCACCGCGAACGGCCGCGACCGGCTGGAGCGGATGACCGGAGCGACGTGGCGCAACACGGAAGGCGGAGGTGACGATGTCCATCACGATCGGTGGTGGCCTCTACTCGGTGCTCCGCCGGGCGGGCCAGGAGGCGGTGCGGCTCAAGAAGCTGAGCATCGGCAGCGACGACCTGCTCTTCGGGCTGTTGGGGCGCTATCCGCCGCTCCGCGCGGCGATTCCGGTCCGGCCGCAGCCGGAGGAGACCGGGGAGCCGCCGCACCCGTCGCCGGTGGACCCCGAACTGTCGGTGGAACTGACGGTCGAGCTGACCCGGGCGATGCGGGAGGCGTACTGGCGTGCCTTCGGGTGGCCGGGGCCTGCGCGGGACCGGTTCGCCGGGACACCCGGCTGGGAACCGGAGGCCGCCGCGGTGCTGAGGGTGGCCGCGCACCTGGCGGTACGGCGCCGGGCACCGTCGGTGGGCAGCAACCACCTGCTGGAGGCGCTGCTGGAGACGCCCGGCAGCCGGGCCGGGCAGCACATCGCCCAGGCTGGCCTCCTGCCTGGCCGGCTCGACGACGTGGCGGCCCGGATCTGGCCCCGGGGCGACCGGGAACCGCCCCGGTCGGGGCTGGCCGGTCCGCTCCGGCGGATCGGGGTGCTCGCCGGACCGGACCCGGTGCCAGCCGGCCGGCTCACGGCCCGGCTGGTCGCCTCGGCCAGCCGGCTGCTCACCCAGACCACGCCCGCGCTCGGTTGGCTGGAGCTGGAGGCGGTGGCCGAGACGGTGCGGCTCGGGCACGACCGGACAGCACCGGCGCATCTGATCATGGCGGTGCTCGTGCTGGAGGAGGAGACGCGGGCCGGCGAGCTGCGTCCGGCTGCGCCCTCCGGCGCCGCGAACGAGATCCTGCTCAGCCGATTCGGGCTGGCCCGGCAGGAGGTCGGCCTCGTGGTGGCCGGGAAGGGCCACGGCGGGGAGTTCGCCGGCCCGCAGCCCAGGCGGGCGTGGCGCACCGATCGGAACAACCCGCCCTGGACCGCGGCGGCGGCCCGGATCGCGGAGCGGGCACGGGAGCTGAGCACCCTCGGCGGCCGGGTGCCGGCCGGCGCCGCTCACCTGGTGTACGCCGCGTTGACCGACCCCGACGACAGTGCTCCTCGCTTACTCGGTGAGCTGGGCGCCGACCCGAGCGCGATCCGCGGACTGGCCGCGCACCGCCTCGGCGTGGCCTGACCCGTCCGGCGCCCGGCACCATCGAGCGCCCAGCCGACGTCTTAGCGGCGCAGCACCAGCCGGGTCCGCCGCACCTGCTTTCCCTGGTGACGCGCGCCCGGCTGCCGGTGATCCCCGTCACGCCGGCGGCCCCGCGCTCGACGCCCCATCGTCGCCAGGTTTCGTGACTTCCCAGGTCGGGCAGTGTTGGGGCCACGAAACGTCCGGGACCGATCACTCACTGGTCAGCGTCCCGACCGTCTCGCCGTGCGCCGGGGCACGGTGCGTCACCCCGGCTGTTGCGAGGGGAGGGGTGATGAGCGATCCCGACGGGCGCCGGCGCCGGCCACGCGTACGCGCGCTGGCCGCGGCCGCGGCGCTGACGTTGGTGGCACCCATGGCGGCCTGCGGATCCGGCGACGACGGCGGCGTGCCGACGATCAACCTGTACTACCCGCCGGAGCAGAACCTGCACAAGGTGGTGGACAACTGCAACGCGGCGGCCCAGGGCCGGTACCGGATCGCCTACCGGGTGCTGCCGCGTCAGGCCGACGACCAGCGGGTGCAGATGGTGCGTCGGCTCGCCGCGGAGGACCCCGGCATGGACGTGCTCGGGCTCGACGTCACCTGGACGCGGGAGTTCGCCAGCGCCGACTGGATCCTGGAGTGGACCGGGCAGGACCGCACGGAGGTCGAGCAGGGCACCCTGGCCGGCCCGCTGGAGACCGCGCGTTACCAGGACAAGCTCTACGCCGCGCCGAAGAACACCAACGTCCAGCTGCTCTGGTACCGCAAGGACCTGGTGCCCGAGGCGCCGAAGAGCTGGGACCAGATGATCTCGGCGGCCCAGCAGCTGAAGCAGCAGGGCAAGCCGTACCAGGTGCTCACCATGGGCGCCCAGTACGAGGGCCTGGTGGTCCTCTACAACACCCTCGCGGAGAGCGCCGGCGGCAACATCCTCAGCGACGACGGCAAGCGGGCCGCGATGGACGAAGGCACCGTCAAGGCGCTGGAGCAGCTCCAGCGCTTCGCCACGGCGGGGGTGACGTCGCCGTCGTTCAGCAACGCCACCGAGGACCCGGTGCGGCTGGAGTTCCAGTCCGGCAACGGCGCCTTCCAGGTGAACTGGCCGTTCGTCTACCCGGCCATGCAAGAGGCCAACCCGGAGCTGGCCAAGCAGGTCGCCTGGGCCCGGGTGCCGGGCATCGACGAGAACACCCCGAGCAAGGTCACCATCGGCGGGGTGAACATGGCGGTCAGCGCCTACTCCGAGCACCCGGCGGAGTCCTTCGAGGCGGCGAAGTGCATCCGCAACGCCGAGAACCAGAAGTTCTCCGCGGTCAACGACGGGGTGCCGCCGACCATCGAGCGGGTCTACGACGACCCGGAGATGGCCGAGGCGTACCCGATGAAGGAGACCATCCTGGAGGAGCTCAAGGAGCCGGCGACCCGCCCGCTGACCCCGGCGTACCAGAGCATCTCCACCGTGATGTCGGCGATCCTCTCGCCGCCGTCGGCGATCGACCCGCAGCGGACCGCCGACGAGTTGCGCGACGCCATCGCCGACGCCCTGGAGTCCAAGGGGGTCCTACCGTGAGCGTGAACGCCACCCCCGGCGGGGCCGAGGTCGCGGCCGACGAGACCGCTGCCCGGTCCGGCGCCCGGCACGCCGCCGTGCCGGCCCAGCGCGACCGCCGGCGCAAGCCGCCGCTGAGCGAGAACAAGAAGGCCGAACGCCGGCTGGGCTGGCTGCTCTGCGCGCCGGCAGCGCTGGTCATGGTGCTGGTGACGGCCTACCCGATCCTCTACTCGGTCTGGCTGTCGCTGCAGCGCTTCGACCTGCGCTTCCCCGACCAGCGCGAGTTCATCGGGCTGGAGAACTACGTCACCGTGCTGACCAACGAGTTCTGGTGGACGGCGTTCGGGGTCACCGCGCTGATCACCGTGGTCACCGTCGCGGTCGAACTGGTGCTCGGCATGGGCCTGGCGCTGATCATGCACCGCACGCTGGTCGGCCGGGGCATCGTCCGCACCGCGGCGCTGATCCCGTACGGCATCGTCACGGTGGTCGCCGCCTTCTCCTGGCGGTACGCCTGGACGCCCGGCACCGGCTACCTGGCGAACCTGTTCAGCGAGGGCGCGCCGCTGACCGAACGGGCCAGCTCGCTGGCGATCATCATGCTGGCCGAGATCTGGAAGACCACCCCGTTCATGGCGCTGCTGCTGATGGCCGGGCTGGCGCTGGTCCCGGAGGACCTGCTCAAGGCGGCCTCCACCGACGGGGCCACCGCCTGGCAGCGGTTCACCAAGGTAATGCTGCCGGTGATGAAGCCGGCGATCCTGGTCGCGCTGCTGTTCCGCACCCTGGACGCGTTCCGGGTCTTCGACAACATCTTCGTGCTCACCGCGGGCGGCAACGAGACCTCGTCGGTGTCGATGCTCGCCTACAACAACCTGATCCGGGGCCTCAACCTCGGCATCGGGTCGACGATGTCGGTGCTGATCTTCCTCACCGTGGCGATCATCGCCTTCGTCTTCGTGAAGCTGTTCGGTACCGCTGCCCCTGGCAGCGACGACGGGGAGAGGCGCTGAGATGGCTGTCGAAACCACCACCCGGGCCAAGCTCCGCTGGGGTCTGTTGGACGTCGTCGTGGTCGTCTTCGCGCTGATTCCGGTGCTGTGGATCGCGTCGCTGTCGTTCAAGACCCCGGCCACCCTCACCGATGGCAAGTTCTGGCCGCGGGAGTGGACGCTGGACAACTACCGGACGATCTTCGCCACCGACCAGTTCGTCCGGGCCCTGGTCAACTCGATCGGCATCGCGCTGATCGCCACCGTGATCGCGGTGGTGCTCGGCGCCATGGCCGCGTACGCGATCTCCCGGCTGGACTTCCCCGGCAAGCGGCTGCTGGTCGGCGTCTCGCTGCTGATCGCGATGTTCCCGCAGGTGTCGCTGGTCTCGCCGCTGTTCGACATCGAGCGGCAGCTCGGCCTCTTCGACACCTGGCCGGGCCTGATCCTGCCGTACATCACCTTCGCGCTGCCGCTGGCGATCTACACGCTGTCGGCGTTCTTCAAGCAGATCCCGTGGGACCTGGAGAAGGCGGCGAAGATGGACGGGGCGACCCAGGGCCAGGCGTTCCGCCGGGTGATCGCGCCGCTGGCCGCGCCCGGCCTGTTCACCACGGCGATCCTGGTCTTCATCTTCTGCTGGAACGACTTCCTCTTCGCCATCTCGCTGACCTCCACCGAGCGGTCCCGCACGGTGCCGGTGGCGCTGTCGTTCTTCACCGGCGAGTCGCAGTTCGAGGACCCCACCGGGGCGATCTGCGCCGCCGCTGTGGTGATCACCATTCCGATCATCCTGTTCGTCCTCTTCTTCCAGCGCCGCATCGTCTCCGGCCTGACCTCCGGCGCCGTCAAGGGATAGGTGATAGTCGTGGCTGACATCGTGCTCGACAAGGTGAGCAAGAAGTTTCCGGACGGGACCGTCGCGGTGGCCGACGTCGACCTGGAGATCGCCGACGGCGAGTTCGTCATCCTGGTCGGCCCCTCCGGCTGCGGAAAGTCCACCACCCTCAACATGATCGCCGGGCTGGAGGACATCAGCTCCGGCGAGCTGCGCATCGGTGGCGAGCGGGTCAACGACAAGGCGCCCCGGGAGCGGGACATCGCGATGGTCTTCCAGTCGTACGCCCTCTACCCGAACATGACCGTCCGGGAGAACATGGCGTTCCCGCTGCGCCTGGCCAAGCTGGACAAGGAGACCATCAACACCAAGGTCGAGGAGGCGGCGAAGGTCCTGGAGCTGACGGCGCTACTGGACCGCAAGCCGGCCAACCTCTCCGGCGGCCAGCGCCAGCGGGTGGCGATGGGCCGGGCGATCGTCCGGCAGCCCAAGGCGTTCCTGATGGACGAGCCACTGTCCAACCTGGACGCGAAGCTGCGGGTGCAGATGCGCACCGTGGTGTCCCGGCTGCAGAAGCAGCTCGGCACCACCACCGTCTACGTCACCCACGACCAGACCGAGGCGATGACCCTCGGCGACCGGGTGGTCATCATGCGCGGCGGCGCGGTGCAGCAGGTCGGCCCGCCGCAGGAGCTCTACGACCACCCGCGCAACCTCTTCGTGGCCGGCTTCATCGGCTCGCCGTCGATGAACTTCCTGCACGCCGCCGTGCAGGACGGCGCGCTGCGCACGGCGCTGGGCGAGGTGCCGCTGGGCGACCGGGTCCGGCGCGAGCTGGCGGCGGCCGACGCGCCCCGCGAGCTGATCCTCGGCATCCGGCCGGAGCACTTCGAGGACGCCGACCTGGTCGACGAGGACACCCGCCGCCGGGGCATGGAGTTCGAGGCGCCGGTGGAGATCGTCGAGTCGATGGGCTCGGACAAGTACGTCTACTTCACCGTCGAGGGGGAGCGGGCCAGCGCCGCCGAGCTGGAGGAACTGGCCGCCGACGCCGGTGCGTCCGACTTCACCGGGGCCGGCGCGAACCTGGTGACCCGGCTGTCGGCGGAGTCGCCGGTGGTGGAGGGGGAGACCCGCCGGGTCTGGTTCAACCTGGAGAAGATCCACCTGTTCGACCCGACGAACGGGCGCAACTTGACCCTGCACGAGGGCCGGGCGGCCGGCGCGCTCGCCGACTGAGAAGGGTCGGACCGACGGCCCGCTGTCTCGCCCCGACACGCGAGACAGCGGGCCGCCGTCCGTCCTGCAGGCCCGACGCGACGCTGCACTTCGACTCGTCCGTGGCGCTGCCTCCAGCGCCACGCCTCGATGCCACCGAAGATCAACTCTTGCGTTGGGTAGCCAAGTCACGCCGTATAGTGAAGTATCGGCGACGGGAGTTCCCATGAGAACCGACTTGGTCCGCGTGTGGGTGCGCCTCTACTGGTGGGGCGGGGACTCTCGACGACTGGTTCTGGTCAGGACGATCGACTACTCGACGCACGTCCGCGAGATGTGGCGGTCCCGACCCGTCGACGAGGAGAGGGCCGGCGTCGCCAGACTCGTCTTCAACCGCGTTCAATGGCATCAGCTGTGGTCCGGCTGGCCAGTGGAGAGATTTGATCTGTCGATCCCGCTGCACCGGGTGTCGGACGAGGACGACGCCGATGACCGGGAGGCGATGAGCGAGGCCGTGAGCGACCCCGACTTCCACCTGCTCTACTCCGGATGCACCATCGCGCACAACGACCCGCGCGAGTCGGTCCGCGAGGCCCGGCCGGAGGTCGCCACCGGCCAGCCGCCCCGGCCGTTCCGCTCCCACCCCGATCGCCCGTCCCACATCTTCGCCCTCACAACCACCGAGGCGCCGTCGGCCGGTACTACTCCCTACGAGATCGACCTGAGCGACGTGCGCGGCGTGATGATCGGCGATGGTAACCAGCAGATCAACCGCTTCGAGATCACCGTGCAGGACGCCAGGTTCGATCTCGATCGGGTTTTCGCTCGTGCGGAAGTTCAGAAGGCTGCCGCCGAGGTCATCATGAACCCCGGCGACGAAAGCCACCGCGCCAGATTGATCAACGTGCTCGCGCATCCTGGCTGGTTCGTGTCGTGGCGTCCGGCCCGCCTGAGAGTCGACGATCCAGGGGCCAAGCGGTCGGCCGGCTTCCTCAACACCCTGCTGGGCTTCAACGTCGACGTCAAGGTCGGCGACAACCTCCAGCAGACCAACCGTTTCACCTATGTGACCTCCCGCCTTCCAGAGGCCCAGGACCTGCTGGCCAGCAACGAGAAACTGGCGCGGGCGGTCGCAGGGCTGATCTGCCCGGC
Source organism: Micromonospora sp. S4605 (assembly GCF_003176715.1). Classification (NCBI taxonomy): domain Bacteria; kingdom Bacillati; phylum Actinomycetota; class Actinomycetes; order Micromonosporales; family Micromonosporaceae; genus Micromonospora; species Micromonospora sp. S4605. Next base: position 2,169 of record NZ_QGSW01000187.1, on the reverse strand, counting down.
CCACGCGACCATGGACGTCGCGTCGATGTTGAAGGTCGTCAACGAGGCCGTACAGGGCCTCCCCGTGGACTTCGTCAACGGCCGCCTGCAGGCGCTCAAACTGGCGCCCTCCCCGCGGATGAGCCTCGTCCGCGTCGACGGAGCGATGGTCGGCGACGACCCCGTCCAGGAGAACGACATCGAGGTCATGTTCAGCAGAACCACAACAGACGTCGATCGCGTACGGCGGAAGCACGAGTGGCTCAGCGAACCCTACCGACCGAAGGGCCCCGACCGCGGGGGCGAACACCGGGGCCTCAGCGGACCATCCCTCGTCTGACCACCTACCGGCAGCTGGAGGACATCGATGCGTAACGCCACCGTGCTGTTCATCCACGGCTTCTGGTCCTCGCCGGCCACGTGGGACCGGATAGCCGCACGACTCAACGCGGACGCCGACCTGGCGTCCCTCCGCATCGAACGTTTCGGTTACCGGTCGCCCAAGCTGTCGCTGCCCCTACTGCCCACCCGGATCCCCGACTACAACGACATCGCCCAGGACCTGGCCAGCTACATCGACCACCAGCTTCCGGCCGGACCGCTCGCCATCGTCACGCACAGCCAGGGCGGACTCATCCTGCAGCGGTACCTCGCGTGGATGGTGCACGAGAAGCGCGAGTCCGGCCTCGCCCGGATCGAGTTGATCGTCATGCTCGCCTGCCCGAACGAGGGATCCGAATACCTGCGCTCGATCCGTCGCGCGGCGGGCCTCGGACGGCATCCCCAAGCGCGCGACCTGGGGACCCTCAGCGCGGACGTCGCCGACGCGCGCCGCACTGTCATGCACCACGTACGCATCCCGCTGCACGCGTTCTCCGGCAGCTCCGACAACGTGGTGCCGCGTGCGTCGGGTCAGGGACCATTCCAAAGGGTCGGGTCGCTGCCCGGCGACCACTTCTCCATCCTGAACCCGGACCTGCCCGGCAGCTCCACCGTTCCCGTACTGAAAAACCTGCTGCTCCAGACCTTCAGCAAGGAACCCGTCAGCAGGGAACCCGCCGAGACCCAACAGCCGGGAACGCCAGACCCCAAGTACGTGGTCAACTTCCATGGCCCAGCTATCAACACCTCCGTCGGCGACGGTCACCCGAGCAGCGGCGACTCCTGAGCAGCACCGGCCACCCGATGGCGCAAGTCTTTACGGCGTGCCCGCGCGAATACCGTCAGGGGCCGAACATCGGCAGGCGGGGCGCCAGGTCGTCGGTTGTCACCGCGGGTCGGGCGGGTGGGTCGAAACCGGCCCACCCGCCCGTCGTGCGTCAGGTGTCAGCGACGTCGCCGGCTGCGTTCCGGGATGTCGGCCTCGACCTGCTCCCGCCGGACCTGTTCGTCGATGGCCCGCTGGTCGACCACCTCGTCCTTGGTCAGGTGGACCCGCTCCACGGGAACCGTTTCCTTGCGCACCACCGGTCGCTCGGCGCGCAGGTTCATCTCCTGCTCGGCCTCGCCGATGTCGGCGTGGACGTTGCGCGCGTTCGCGGCGGAGATCGGCTCGCGCTCCACGTACACCTCGTCGTGCTCGACCGGCACGGTGGTGTGCACGTCCTCGGAGACGACGTACTTGCGCAGCCGCGCGGTGCCGGCGGGCTGGCTCTCGGTGCCGACCCGCAGGCGCTCCTCGGACCGGATGAGGTCCTCACCGGCACCCGGCGCACGTCCGCGCTCCCGGGCCGGCGGAGCGGCCGGAGCCGGTTGCGGCGCGAGCTGGTAGTGCCGGTAGAGCTGCTCGACCTGCGCCGTGGTGAGCGGCTCGTCGGTGTCGGCGTCCACGGTGGGCGCGTTCTTCACCGTCGACTTGTCGTAGTCGACGGCGAGCGTGCCGCCGGCGATCTGGGCCTTCTGCAGCGGAGCCATCGACTCCTTCCTGGCCATCACCCCGGTCTTCACGCTGACCCAGGTCGGCTCACCGGCGTTGTCGGCCCAGATCTGACCCACGCTGCCGATCTTCGACCCCGAGCGGTCCGTGACGTTCTGGCCGTACAGCGAACTGACCTGCTGTGCGTTGAGCTTCATGGACCGTAACCTCCCTCTGTCTCGCCCGGCGGATACCCGACCGGGCCGAGCGGATGCGTCACCGGCACGCCGGATAGGAGCAGGGACGGGAGCTGGGGCGGGTGGTGCGGGTGAGGC
>NZ_QGSW01000246.1:0-10230 GCF_003176715.1 Micromonospora sp. S4605 | reverse complement strand
GACCACGCCGCCCCCGACCACGCCGCCGCCGACCACCGGCCTGCCGAAGCACATCCTCACCGGCTACTGGCACAACTTCGACAACCCCGCGGTCGAGCTCCGGCTGCGCGACGTGCCCGCCGAGTACGACCTGGTCGCGGTCGCCTTCGCCGAGGCCACCGCCACGCCCGGCGCGGTCACTTTCGCGGTCGACCCCGGGCTGTCGGCGGCGCTCGGCGGCTACACCGACGCCGACTTCTCCGCCGACGTGCGCACCCTGCAGAGCCGGGGCAAGAAGGTGATCATCTCGGTCGGCGGCGAGACCGGCCGGGTGGCGGTCAACGACGCGGCCTCCGCCGCCGCCTTCAGCGACTCGGTGTACGCGCTCATCCAGCGTTACGGCTTCGACGGGGTCGACATCGACCTGGAGAACGGGCTCAACCCGACCTACATGGCGCAGGCGCTGCGCTCGCTCCGATCGCGGGTCGGCGCCAACCTGATCATCGCGATGGCCCCGCAGACCATCGACATGCAGTCGCCCGGCACCAGCTATTTCAAGCTGGCGCTGGACATCAAGGACATCCTCACCGTGGTGAACACCCAGTTCTACAACTCCGGGGCGATGCTCGGCTGCGACAACAACGCCGCGTACGCCCAGGGCACCGTCAACTTCATCGTGGCGCTGGCCTGCATCCAGTTGGAGGCCGGGCTGCGCCCGGACCAGGTGGGCCTGGGCCTGCCGGCCGGACCGGGTGCGGCCGGCGGGGGCGTCGTCGCGCCGAGCGTGGTCAACGCCGCGCTGGACTGCCTGTCCCGGGGCACCAACTGCGGCAGCTTCCGCCCGCCGCGCACCTACCCCGGCCTGCGCGGCGCGATGACCTGGTCGGTCAACTGGGATGTCACCAACAACAACGCCTTTGCCCGTACCGTCGCTCCCCACCTCGACACGCTGCCCTGACGCTCGCTCGCGCGATCAGGCAATTGTGGTGTCCCGCGGCGGCCGGGTCTCCGGGCGCCGCGGGACACCGCGACCGCTGTCATCCTGCTGCCGGGCTGGCCGCAGCGGAGGGCCGTCCGCGTCGGTGGGCACCGCCTGCCGACCCGGTTCAGCGGGTGGCGTCGGCGTGCTGCGGGCGGCGGGAGCGGCGGCGCCGGGTCTTCTTCACCACCCACCAGGCGATCATGACCACGAAGACGGCGATGATGCCGTAGTCGAACCAGTTGCTGTACTTCTCCACCTGCTGCCAGCGGGAGCCGAGGGCGAAGCCGAGCCCGACGAAGAGCGAGTTCCAGATGCCGCTGCCCAGCGTGGTGAGCACGGCGAACTCGGTCAGCGGCATCCGGTTGGCCCCGGCGGGGATGGAGACCAGGCTGCGCACCACCGGCACCATCCGGCCGAAGAACACCGCCCACCGGCCGCGCCGCTCGAACCAGCGGTCCGCCTTCTCCAGGTCGTCCAGGTCGACCAGGGGGAGCCGGTCCAGCCAGCGCTTGAGCCGGTCCTCGCCGACCACCGCGCCCAGCCAGTACAGCACGAGCGCACCGAGCAGCGAGCCAGCGGTGGCGGCGAGCACCACCAGCACCACGTTGAACCGGCCCTCGCCGGCCAGGTAACCGGCCATCGCCAGGACGATCTCGCTCGGAATCGGCGGGATGATGCTCTCCAGCGCGACCAGCAGGGCCACCCCGAGCGCCCCGGCCGCATCGATGATCCCCGCCACCCAGCCGGTGAGCCCGCCGAGTCGGGTCGGGTCGACGTTCTCGGCGAGTGCCATGGGGATCCTTTCCGCCGGCCGGGAAGGGGATCTGACTCCTCTACCCGATGCCCCGGTGGTCACACCTCACCGTGACCGCGCCCACCGCCGCCAATTCATTCCGGGTGCAGCGCGGCGTCCGCCGGGCCGCGACGCCAGCCGGTGAACCGGACCCGCAGCCCGGCCCGGGTCGGCGCGCAGCAGTACGGCCCCGCCGTCGCCGCCGCCGCTGGCGCCAGCGGGGCGAGCCGGACCAGCCGCCACGGCTCCCCGCCCGCCCGGGCCCGGACGGTCAGCGCGTCCCCGGCCCGGCTCGCCCGGACGGTGATCTCCCGCCCGACCCACTCCGGCACCGGCGCCACCGACCAGTCGGAGAACTCCCGGGTGACCACCGCACCGACCTGCGGCTGGCCGTCGCTGACCTCCACCCCGGCCTTGACCCAGGTCCGCTCGTCGACCCGGACCAGCACGCCCGCCTGGTCGAACTGCTCGGTGTAGTCGAGCCGGAAGCTCACCTCGACCGCGCTGCCGGCCGGAAACGGGGCGAGCAGCGCCGGGGCGTCGTCGTGCACGAAGCCGTACGAGGTGTGCCGCCACAGGTCGCTGCCCTCGGCCGGCTCCACCAGCAGCTCGCCCGCCGGCCCGTCCTCGACCCGCAGTGGCTCGTTCCACCACCCACCCTCGGTCCAGTCGACCGTTCGCAGCGCGTCACCCATGCCGGTGACGCTACCGCCGGTGGCCGTCCGGGCGACGTCCCCGGATCGGACTCCGGCGGAGGGCTGGATGCGTGGCGGGAAGCACGTCGGCGACCGGCAGCGAGCCGGGCACGGCGGCGGAGGCCGGCCGCTGGGGGAGCGGTCGAGGGCGGCCGGCGGTGGGGGCTGTCGTCAGGTGGTGGGCCAGCGCCGCCCCGGCGAGGAGCGTCAGGACCCCGCACACGCCCAGCCACCCGAAATGGGCGTACGCGGGGGCTCCGAGCCAGGAGCCCAGAGCGCCCCCGAGATAGGCGCAGGTCATGTAGGCGGTGTTGAGCCGGCTACGGGCGTCCGAGCGCAGGGCGTAGATCCGCACCTGGTTGGCGACCATGCCGGACTGCATGCTGACATCGAGCAGCAACGTGCCCAGCACCAGGGCCGCCAGGCCCCCGACTCCGCCGAGCCCGCCGAACGCGAGGACGACGGCCGAGGCGATGACGCCGAGCATGCAGATCCGGTTGACCGCATCGGACCCCCGACGGTCGACCTGGCGTCCCGCCACCGGGGTGCTGAGCATCGTCGCCGCGTTGACCAGGGCGAGCATCCCGACCGCCGGGGCGCCGAGCCCGTACGCCGGGCCGGTCAGCAGCAGCGCGACAGTGGTCCAGACCGCGGAGAAGCCCGCGAAGATCGTCGCCTGGTAGAAGCAGGAGCGGCGCAGGTCGGGCTCGACGCGGAGCAGGCGCAGCGACTCGGCCAGCAGGGCCGGATAGCGGTGCCCCGACGGTGGTCGGGTGGTCGGCAGTACGCGGGCCATTGCCACCGCGATGAGCAGCACGGATGCCGCGGCCGTCAGGTAGGGGGCCCGCCACCCCCACCAGTCGCTGATGGTGCCCGCAACGGTACGGGACAGCAGCATGCCGCCGATCGAGCCGCTCAACAGCGTGCCGCTGACCATGCCGCGCTTGTCGTCGGCGGTCAGATTGGCCGCCAGCGGGCCGATGATCGGCGCGACGACGGTGGTGACCCCGACGAGGGCGCTCGCGCCGACCAGCGGCGGCAGGGCGGGTGCGGCGCTCGCGGCGAGCAGGGCAAGTCCGGTGATGCCGAGGAGGGTGAGGATCAGCGGGCGGTGCGGGATCCGGTCGCCCAGCGGCACCAGCAGGAAGACCCCGGCGGCGTAGCCGAATTGCGCCGCGGTCACCACCAGGGCGGCCGAGGCGGGGCTGACGTGCAGGCCGGCGGCGACCAGCGGGCTGATCGTCTGCGGAAAGTAGACGTTTCCGACGGCGATCCCGCAGGCGAGGGTGAGCAGCAACAGCAGCCGGCGGTTCATGACGGGGACGGGTGTCCGACCATCCACCACGTCAGTCCACCGGCCCGCCGGCCACGTAGATGACCTGCCCGGAGACGAACCCGGCCGCGGGGCTCACGAGGAACGACGCGGCGTGCGCGATGTCCTCCGGCTGGCCGACCCGGCCGACCGGGATGGTCTGCGCCACGATCCGCTGGTGCTCCTCGAACGTGCGGCCCCGCCGCTGCGCCGCCACCCGCGTCATGTCGCTCACCACGAAGCCCGGGCCGATGGCGTTGGCGGTCACGCCGTGCCGGCCGAGCCGCAGGGCGAGCGACTTGGTGAAGCCGATCAGGCCGGCCTTGGCGGCGGCGTAGTCCACCCGGCCGGAGTCGCCGAGCGCGGAGATGCTGGACATGTTGACGATCCGTCCCCAACCGGCCGCCATCATGTAGGGGGTCACGGCGCGGGTGAGGAAGAACGCCCCGCGCAGGCTGACGCCCGTGACCGCGTCCCACTGCTCGGTGCTCGTCTCCTCGACGCCGGCGTTCGGGCCCCCGATACCGGCGTTGTTGACCAGCACTGTCGGCGGCCCCAGTTCGGCGGCGATCCGGGCGACGGCCGCCGCCACGGCCGTCTCGTCGTTCACGTCCGCGGCGAAGGCCGCCGCCGTGCCGCCCGTACGGGTGATGGCCCGTACGGTGCCGGCGCAATCCTCCTCGTCGAGGTCGACCACCGCGACCCGGAAGCCGTCCCGTGCCAGCCGCGTGGCCACTCCGGCGCCGATGCCGCGCGCCGCTCCGGTCACGATGGCGGTGCGTTGCCGGTCGGCCTGGTCGATCATGTCGAGCTGTGTCATGCCGACAGTCCATGGCACCGGCCGACGGCGGGAAAGCGATGTAGCGTATTGCTTAATGATCAGCTTTGAACTCGGCGTCGAGGACCTCGCCAACACCCGCTTCGCGATCTCGCCGCTGCACGAGGCCGCGCTCAGTCTCCGGGTGCTCCGCGAGCCCGGCCTGTACGCGCTGCACCTGCCCTGGCGTCGAGCGGTTCTCGGCCGGCTCGCCAAGCCCGACGTCGACCTGCTGATCTCCCTGGTCGGGCCGGACCGTGGCATTCCCGACTTCCTCACCCCCCGGCCGGCCGAGTTCGCCGCCACCTTCGAACGGGAACTGGCCGCCGTGCGCCGGACGCCCGCGGACATCGTTCGCCGTGACCTGTGCGCCGTGTACCCGCGCGGCCGGCTACCGGCCGTCCTCCGGGACGCCACCGCGACGGACGCCGCCACCGTCCTGGCGCTCCGCGACACCATCTGCGACCGCCTCCAGCACTACTGGGACGTCGCGATCAGGCCGGCGTGGCCGCAGCTGCGACTCGTGTTGGAAGCCGACATGACCTACCGTGCCCGGCAACTGGCCGTGGGGGGCGCGCGGCTGCTCTTCGCCGACATGCACCCGAACCTGCGCTGGCACGACGGGGTCCTGCACATCGACAGGATGATCGGCCGGCACCGCGTCGTCGCGGCCGGTCGAGGGCTGCTGCTGGTGCCGTCCGTGTTCTCCCACAAGCCCGCCCCGCCGGTCAGCCCGCAGGAACCACCCCTGCTGGCGTACCCCTGCCGGGGAGTGGCGACGCTCTGGCAAGCGCCGCCAGCCGCCGACGCGACCGTGCTCACCTCGCTCCTCGGCGCACCCAGGGCGCGACTGCTCCACCTCCTCGCCGAGCCGCTGCCGACGGTGGAGATCGCCCGCCGGCTCGCGGTGACGCCCAGCGCCGTGTCGCAGCACCTGCAGGTCCTCCACGCGGCAGGGCTGCTCTCCCGGGCCCGCGACGGACGGCACGTCCTCTATCGACGTAGCCCGCTCGGCGACCAGTTGGCCGGCGACGGACCGGACGGCGGTGTTTGCCGGTAGCCGGGACCGGAGACATAAGCCAGGCATGGCTGACCGGTGGTATTCGGAGGCGGTCGTCTACTGCCTCGACATCGACACGTACGCGGACTCCGACGGCGACGGCGTCGGCGACATCCGGGGGCTGCTCGGCCGGCTGGACTACCTGGCCCGGCTCGGCGTGACCTGCCTGTGGCTGCACCCGATCCACCCGTCGCCCAACCGGGACGACGGCTACGACGCCACCGACTTCTACAACGTGGACCCCCGGTTCGGCACCCTCGGCGACTTCGCCGAGCTGCTGCACCAGGCGCAGAACCGCGGCATCCGGGTGATCATCGACCTGGTGGTGAACCACACCTCGGACCAGCACCCGTGGTTCCAGTCCGCCCGTTCCTCGCCGGACTCGCCGTACCGGGACTGGTACGTCTGGTCCGACCACGAGCCGGACGACCGCCACCAGGGCATGGTCTTCCCCGGCGAGCAGAACGAGACCTGGACCTACGACAAGACCGCCAAGGCCTGGTACTACCACCGGTTCTACAAGTTCCAGCCGGACCTCAACTTCGCCAACCCGCGGGTGCGCGAGGAGATCAAGAAGGTCATGTCGTTCTGGCTCCAGCTCGGTGTCTCCGGCTTCCGGATGGACGCGGTGCCGTTCATCATCGAGCTCACCGAGCCGGGCAACCCGAACTCGCCGAAGGACTTCGAGTTCCTCACCGAGCTGCGCCAGCACGTGCAGTGGCGCCGGGGCGACGCCGTCCTGCTGGCCGAGGCGAACGTCGAGCCCGACCAGTTGCCGACCTTCTTCGGCGACTCCGGCGGCTCGGCGAACCGGCTGCACATGCTCTTCGACTTCATGCTCAACGGCCGGCTGATGCTGGCCCTGGCCCGGCAGGACCCGGAGCCGATCATCGAGGCGTTGCGGGACACCCCGGCGCTGCCCGAGGGCGGGCAGTGGGCCACCTTCCTGCGCAACCACGACGAGATCGACCTGTCCCGGCTCACCGCCGAGCAGCGCAACCAGGTGTACGCCGAGTTCGGCCCGGACGAGAACATGCGCATCTACGACCGGGGCATCCGCCGCCGGCTCGCCCCGATGCTCGGCAACGACCGGCGCCGGATCGAGCTGGCGTACGCGCTGCAGTTCTCGCTGCGCGGCACCCCGGTGCTGCGCTACGGCGAGGAGATCGGCATGGGGGAGGACCTCTCGCTGCCCGGCCGGGAGGCGATCCGTACCCCGATGCAGTGGTCGTACCAGCCGAACGCCGGCTTCTCGACCGCCGACCCGGAGAAGCTGGTCCGCCCGGTGATCGACAAGGGCGACTACCGCTACGACCAGGTCAACGTGACCGCCCAGCGGAGCGACCCGAAGTCGCTGCTGGCCTGGTTCGAGCGCATGATCCGTACGCTCCGGGAGGCCCCGGAGGTCGGTTCCGGCTCGACCACCCACATCGACGTGCCGATGCCGCCCGGGGTGCTGGCGCACCGGGCCGACGGCCCGACCGGGACGATGGTCTTCCTGCACAACCTCGGCACCGTCGACGCGGAGGTGGACCTCGGCATGCTGGCCGCGGAGGCGGACCTGCCGATCGACGTGCTCGCCGACCGCAACTACCAGCCGGTGGGCAAGCTCGACCGGCTCAAGCTGGCCGGCTACGGCTACCGCTGGATCCGGCTGCGCCGCGGTCGGGGCCTCTGAGGGCGACCGGGCCCGGCCGAGCGGGCCGGGTTCGGCCGCGTACGCCTGGGTTAAGCTCCTTCGATCGAGCCCAAGTTACCGGGAGGTAATCATGTCGGAGGAGCCCCGCGTCGCCATCGTCACCGGAGCCGCGCGCGGTATCGGCGCGGCCACCGCGCGCCGGCTGGCCGCCGACGGAATGGCGGTCGCCGTGGTCGACATCGAGGAGTCGGCGACGAAGGAGACGGTCGACGCCATCGCCGCCGCCGGTGGTCGGGCGCTCGGCGTGGGCGCCGACGTGGCCGACCGGGCGCAGGTCGAGGCGGCCGTCGAGCGGGTCGCCGCCGAGTTGGGCGCGCCGACCGTGCTGGTCAACAACGCCGGCGTGCTCCGGGACAACCTGCTGTTCAAGATGACCGACGGCGACTGGGACACGGTCATGGGCGTGCACCTGCGCGGCGCGTTCCTGTTCAGCCAGGCCACCCAGAAGCACATGGTCGAGCGGAAGTGGGGCCGGATCGTCAACCTCTCCAGCACCTCGGCGCTGGGCAACCGGGGGCAGGCGAACTACTCCGCCGCCAAGGCCGGCCTGCAGGGCTTCACCAAGACCCTGGCCATCGAGCTGGGCCCGTTCGGGGTGACCGTCAACGCGGTCGCGCCGGGCTTCATCGTCACCGACATGACCGCGGCCACCGCGGCCCGGATGAAGGTGGACTTCGAGGCGCTCCAGCAGCACGCCGCCGCCGAGATCCCGGTCCGCCGCACCGGCCGACCGGAGGACGTCGCGCACACCATCTCGTTCCTGGCCAGCGAGGGCGCGTCCTTCGTCTCCGGCCAGGTCATCTACGTCGCCGGCGGCCCCAAGGACTGACGCTCCCGCACACGACGAATGGCCACGCTCTCCCGCGGAGCGTGGCCATCGGGTGTTCCTCGCGGGGTCAGGCGGCGTCGTGGCGGGTGCGCCAGAGCCAGAGCAGGCCGAGCACCGGGAGCACCAGCGGGATGTAGCCGTAGCCGCTGCCGAACTGCGACCAGACCGTCTCGTCCGGGAAGAGTTCCGGGTCGAGCAGGCTGAGCACGCCGACACCGACCACCCCGACCAGTTCCACCGAGCAGCAGGTCAGCGCCACCCGTCGGCCCCCGGCGCCGGCCCGGGCCAGCCCGACCGCCGCCACGATGTAGACCAGCGCGGCTAGCGCGGAGAGCAGGTACGCCACCGGCGCCTCGCCGAACTTCGTGGCGATCTGCAAGCCGGCCCGGCTGGTCGCGGCGATCGCGAAGAGCAGGTAGACCGCGATCAGCAGCCGGCCGGGGCCGGCGTTGGTGCGGTTCCGGCTCGCCGTGCGGGCCTCAGCCACCGAGCACCTCCCAGGTCTGCTGGAGCCGGACCACCACCACCGGCGTGACCAGGCAGACCGCGCAGACGATCGCCGACCCCCAGCGGGTCGGCTCCATCCGGGCCAGCACCCAGGCCAGCGGCGGCAGGCAGACCAGCGTCACCAGGTAGCCGGCGAAAGCGCCGGGCTCGCCCGGTCGGTCGCCGCCGCCGAGCGCGACCAGCGCCAGCACCGCCAGCGCCAGCAGCGCCACCTCCAGCACGGCCAGCCCGATCAGCTGTACGCGGTCCGGCGCGCGATGCCGCAGCGTCGCGACCAGCGCCCAGGCCGCGACGAGCAGCGACAGCACGATGGCGGCGGTGGAGAGGATCCCGTCCACCGGTGAGCCGGCCGCGGCGGCCGCGGTCATCGGTGGGTGCTCGATTCGGTCACCGGGACAGCCTACTAACCCGTGTAGTACTGGCTCTCGCCCCGGTCGCCCGTCCGACGCGGGTGTCGAGGGGGCGGGCGGTGGGCGCGGCGACTAGCGTGGATCAGGGCCGCGGGGCTCGCCGCGGCCGGCGACGACACCGGGGGTTCTCGTGCTGCGGTTCGGCTTGTTCGGCACCGGTCACTGGGCGGCGGAGACGCACGCCGCGGCGCTCGACGCACACCCGAAGGCCACCCTCGCCGGCGTCTGGGGGCGCAACCCGGGCAACGCCGCCGCCCTCGGGAGCCGCTACGGGGTGCCCACCTTCGACGACGTCGACGCGCTGATCGACGCCTGCGACGCGATCGCCGTCGCCCTCCCGCCGGACGTGCAGGCCGACATCGCGGCGCGGGCCGCCCGGGCCGGCCGGCACCTGCTGCTGGACAAGCCGCTCGCGCTCACCCTGGCCGACGCCGATCGGGTCGTCGAGGCCGCCCAGCAGTCCGGCGTCGCCTCGGTGGTGTTCTTCACCCAGCGCTACCACCCGAACGTCACCGCGTTCCTGGCCGCGACGGCGGCGGCCGGCGGCTGGCAGCACGCCCGGGCGACCATGTTCGCCTCGATCTACCAGCCCGGCAACCCGTACGGGGAGTCGCTGTGGCGGCGGGAGCACGGCGCGCTGTGGGACATCGGCCCGCACGCGCTGTCGATCCTGCTGCCGGTGCTCGGCCGGGTGGACCGGGTGGCGGCCGCCGACGGACCGAGCGGCATCGTGCACCTGCTGCTCACCCACGCGGGCGGGGCGACCAGCACGGTCTCGCTCACCCTGGAGGCGCCGGTCGAGGCGATGACCCGCGAGTTCGTCTTCTACGGCGAGAACGGCATCGAGACGCTGCCGCCCGGGCAGGGCAGCGCGGTGGAGGCGTACGGGGTGGCCATCGACCAGTTGCTGGAGGAGATCGAGGCGGGCACCCGGGACCACCGCTGCGACGTCCGGTTCGGCCGCGACGTGGTCGCCGTCCTCACCGCCGCCGAGACCTCCCGCCGCAACTCCTGCACCATCACCGTCCCCGCCTGACCCGTCCCGCCTGCCCCCACCCCTATCTGTTGATCATGAAGTTGTTGTCGGCCGCTCCGGCGGGTCGCGTGGACAACTTCATGATCAACGGGGTGGCGTGGGGTCGTGGGG
>NZ_QGSW01000172.1:0-46913 GCF_003176715.1 Micromonospora sp. S4605 | reverse complement strand
CCCCGGCGGCGCCTGGGGCGGATCGGCCGACGACCCGGCACCGGCCCGCGACGAGCCCGGCGCCTGGGGTGCCGCCGCCGCGCCCCAGCCGGTCGACCGGCCTGACGAGAACGGCTGGACGCCGGCGGAGCCGGCCGCCACGCCACCCGCCCGCGCCACCGCGTCCGTGCCCGGCGACGGCGGACCGCCGGTCTGGTCGCCGGTCGCCGCCGGGCAGCCGCCGCAGCGGACCGGCGCCGACCGTCCAGCCCTCGACAACGACCTGCCCTCGCGGACGCCCAGCCTGCCCGACGTCGAGCCCTGGGATGCCGCCGAGGCGTGGGGCCGCGCCGACGCCGAGCCGGCCCGGGCCGACACCGACCGGGAGGCCGACCGGGCCGAGCAGTCCCCGATCTACCAGCCCGCCCCCGGGCCCGGCATCTCGCCGGCCAACGCGGTGCCGCTGCCCCCGCAGGAGCAGCGGGTGCCGGGCGCCAGCCTGGCCGCCGCGCCGCCGGCCGACTACACCCCGCCCGCCCAGTTCGCGCCGGAGCAGCCGGCGTACGCCGAGCAGTCCGCCCGCGAGGCCGGCGCGCCCGCGTACGAGCGGGAGCAGGCGGGCTGGGCGCCGGCCGGATCGCGGCACGAAAAGCCGCAGTCCCCGGCCGGTCCGGTGGTGCCCGCTCCGCGTACCTCCCCGGAGGCCGCCGAGCCCGCCGCCGGCAGCGTCTCGGCGAGCGCCGCGGTGCCGCTGGCCAGCCGGGTGATGCCCCCCGCCGACGAGGCGCTGCGACCGGCCGGCACGCCCACGCCGCAGCCCCGGGTGTACGGGCGCCCGGCCCGCCCGGAGCCGGTGGACGAGCCGGAGCCGGCCGAGCAGGAGGCGGTCCGCGCCGAGCACGCCCCGCCGCCACGGTTCGAGCCGACGCCGGAGCCCCGCTTCGACGACCGGCCGGCCGGGCCTAACGGCTTCGACGACCGGGTGGCAGCGGGCCCGAACGGCTTCGACGACCGCGCGTCCGCCGGGCCGAACGGCTTCGCCGGGGCCGCCCCGGTCGCGCCGGCCTCGCCCGCGCCGCCGCCGGCGTTCCCGCCCGGGGTGCCCTCCTTCGTCGACGCGCCGCCGCAGAACCGGCCGGTGAACGGGGTCCGGCCGCACGCCGGCGACCGTCCGGCCGACCAGTTCGGCGGCCCGGCCGACCAGTTCGGCGGCCCGGCGGACCACTTCGGCGGCCCGGGTGCCGGTGGCGGTGCGCCGGTGGGCGCTCCGGTGCCCGGTTACGGCCCCGCCCCGACGGCCGACCCGGCCCCGGGCGGCGGCTTCCCGCCGTCGTTCCCGCCGCCGGCGCAGCCGCCGGCCGGCCCGTCCTGGGACCAGCCCCCGGCCGAGCAGAACCGGTTCGACGCGTTCAAGCCGGAGGCGGAACCGAAGACCGAGGCGCCCACCCCCAAGGTGCGCAACGGCCGGGTGCTCGCCGCAGTGCTGGTGGCCGCCGTGCTGATCCTGGCCGTGCCGCTGGGCCTGCTGATGCTGCTCGGCAAGGTCGGCGGCTCCGACACGCCGGCGTTCGACCCGGCGGTCGGCACCTGCGTCAAGAAATCCGGCGACGGCGCGGCCGCCGCGGACTGCGCCGAGGCCGGCGCGTTCACCATCGTCTCCAAGGTGGACGCGCCGGAGAAGTGCGCCGACCCGGCCCAGCCGCACGTGCGGCTCGCCGGCGACGGGGCCAACCGGGTGCTCTGCCTGAAGCCCGCCGGGCAGTAGCCGGACGAGACGACCGGCGGGGCCACGGGTGACCGTGGCCCCGCCGCCGTTTCCGGCCCGGACGCGGCCCGACGGTCGCGGGCGGATGTGACGGAACCCGCGCCGGGGTACCGGCCGGAACGACGGGTGCCGTCCGGCAGACTGGCGGCATGAGCGCACGAGTACGGGCACCGGAGCTGCGCGGCCGGGGCTGGCTGAACACCGGCGGTCGGGAGCTGAAGCTCGCCGACCTGCGCGGCAAGATCGTAATCGCCGATTTCTGGACCTTCTGCTGCATCAACTGCCTGCACGTACTCGACGAGCTGCGCCCGCTGGAGGAGAAGTACGGCGACGTGCTCGTGGTGATCGGCGTGCACTCGCCGAAGTTCGAGCACGAGAAGGACGCGGACGCCCTCGCCGCGGCGGTCGAGCGGTACGGGGTCCACCACCCGGTGCTCGACGACCCCGAGCTGCACATGTGGCAGCAGTACGCGGCCCGGGCCTGGCCGACCCTGTCGGTGATCGACCCGGAGGGCTACGTGGTGGCCACCATGGCCGGTGAGGGGCACGCCGAGGGGCTGGCCCGGCTGATCGACGAGCTGATCGCCACCCACGAGGCCAAGGGCACCCTGCACCGCGGTGACGGCCCGTACGTGCCGCCGGCCGAGCCGGAGACGACGCTGCGCTTCCCCGGCAAGGCCGTGCTGCTGGAGAACGGCAACCTGCTGGTGTCGGACTCGGCCCGGCACTCGCTGGCCGAGCTGGCGCCGGACGGCGAGACGCTGGTCCGCCGGATCGGCTCGGGCAGCCGGGGCCGGGCCGACGGTCCGGCCGAGGCGGCCGGGTTCTCCGAGCCGCAGGGGCTCTGCCTGCTCCCCGCGCACGTCGCCGAGGTGGCCGGCTACGACCTGGTCGTCGCGGACACCGTCAACCACCTGCTGCGCGGCGTACGCCTGGCCACCGGCGAGGTGGTCACCGTGGCCGGCACCGGGCGGCAGTGGCGCTCCACCGTCGACGACCACGCCCACGACGCCCTCGCCGTGGACCTCTCCTCCCCGTGGGATCTGGCCTGGTACGACGACAAGGTGGTCATCGCCATGGCCGGGATCCACCAGCTCTGGTGGTTCGACCCGGTGAAGCGGACCGCCGGCATGTACGCCGGCACCACGGTTGAGGCGCTGCGCGACGGGCCGCTGGCCGACGCCTGGATGGCCCAGCCCTCCGGCCTGTCGGTCTCCGCCGACGGCGCCCGGCTCTGGGTGGCCGACAGCGAGACCAGCGCCATCCGGTACGTCGAGGACGGCGTGCTGGGCACCTCGGTCGGGCAGGGCCTCTTCGACTTCGGCCACGTCGACGGGCCGGCCGCGTCGGCGCTGCTCCAGCACCCGCTCGGGGTCTGCGCGCTGCCGGACGGCTCGGTGCTGATCGCCGACACCTACAACGGCGCGGTCCGCCGCTACGACCCGGCGGGCGACCAGGTCTCCACGGTCGCCGACGGGCTGGCCGAGCCGAGCGACCTGGTACTCACCCCGGATGGCGAGGTGCTGGTGGTGGAGTCCGCCGCGCACCGGCTCACCCGGTTGGCCCCGGGTGCGCTCTCCGCCGCCGGGGCGAGCACCGTCGACGGGCCCCGGCACCGCGCCGAGCGGAAGCCGACCGACGTCGCGGCCGGCGAGCTGTCGCTGGACGTCATCTTCACCCCGGCGCCGGGGCAGAAGCTGGACGAGACGTACGGGCCGTCCACCCGGCTGGTGGTCTCCGCGTCCCCGCCGGAGCTGTTGGTCGAGGGGGCCGGCACCGGCACCGAGCTGTCCCGCCGGCTGGTGGTCAACGGCGACGTCACCGAAGGCGTGCTCCAGGTGACCGCGCAGGCGGCGACCTGCGACGCCGACGTCGAGCACGCGGCCTGCCACCTGACCCGGCAGGACTGGGGCGTGCCGGTCCGGGTGGTCGACGGCGCCACCAGCCGCCTCCCCCTGGTCCTCCGGGGCCTCGACACCTGACCCCGGTCACGATCCGCGCAGCCGCACGGCAGGAGTGACCGCCGAGGGCGCTCCTGCCGTGCGGCTGTCCCGGTGACCGATCGGGGGTCAGGCGAACGGCTTGGGCGTGACGCCAGCGTCGATCAGAGCGGCGCGGACCAGCTCGGCGGCGGCCACCGCGCCGGGGCTGTCGCCGTGCAGGCAGATCGACTCCACGTGGCACGGGATCACGCTGCCGTCGACCGCCACCACGGTCCGCTCGGTGGCCATCCGGACGGCCCGGGCGGCCACCTCCTCCGGGTCGGTGACCAGCGCGCCGAACGCGGTGCGCGGCACCAGTTGCCCGTTGGGCAGGTAGCCCCGGTCGGCGAAGCCCTCGGCCACCACCCGCAGGCCGGCGCCGGCCGCGAGCTGGGCGAGCATCGAGCCGGGCGCGCAGAGCACCGGCAGCTCGTGGTCGTACTCGCCGACGGCGGCGACCACCGCCGCGGCCTGGGACTCGTCGCGGGCCGCGGCGTGGTAGAGCGCGCCGTGCGGTTTCAGGTAGCGCACCCGGCCGTGGAACACCCGGCAGAACGCGTCCAGCGCGCCGAGCTGGTAGATGATCTCGTCGCGCAGCTCGGCGAAGGCGTACGCGATGTGCCGGCGGCCGAACCCGGCGAGGTCCCGGTAGCCGACCTGGGCGCCGATCGCGACGCCCCGCTGGACGGCGGCGGCGCAGACCCGGCGCATGGTGGGCGGGTCGCCGCCGTGGAAGCCGCAGGCGACGTTGGCTGAGGTGACCAGGCCCAGCAGCGCGTCGTCGTCACCGAGCCGCCAGATGCCGAAACCCTCGCCGAGGTCAGCGTTGAGGTCCATGAAACCTCACCGTAGTGCCTGGCCGGGCCTGCGCGAGCGGGGTCACGTCGGCCACCACCCCGACGACCGGGTAGCCGCCGGTGGTCGGATGGTCGGCGAGGAAGACCAGTGGCTGACCGTCCGCCGGCACCTGCACCGCGCCGAGCACCAGCCCTTCGCTGGGCAGTTCCCCGGCCACCGCGCGGGGTAGCGGCGCGCCGGTGAGGCGCGCGCCGACCCGGTTGCTCAGCGGGCTCACCGCGTACGCCGTGCCGAGCAGCCGGTCCAGCGCGTCCAGGGTGAACCAGTCGTGCCGGGGTCCGAGCCGCAGGGCCAGCCGCAGCTCGGCCGGGGCCGGCGCGCCGACGGTCAGGTCCACCGGGGCGGGTGGCCCGGACGGCGTGCCCAGCGGCAGCCGGTCGCCGTCGCGCAGGGGTGCCGGGCCGAGCCCGGAGAGGGTGTCGGTAGACCGGCTGCCGAGCACCGGCTCGACGGCGATCCCGCCGCCGATCGCGAGCCAGTTGCGCAGCCCGTCGGGGGGCGGGCCGATCCGCAGCAGCGTGCCCGCCGGCACGGACAGCGGCCGGCCCACGTCGCCGGGGCGGTCGTCGACCCGGACGGTGGTGGCGGCGCCGGTCACCGCTACCGTGGCGGCCCGGGGGAACCGCAGCTCGCAGCCGGTCAGGGTGATCTCCAGGCCGGCTGCCGCCTCGGGGTTGCCGACCAGCCGGTTGGCCAGCCGCAGCGCGGCCGGGTCGAGCGCGCCGGAGCGGGGTACGCCGAGGTGCGCCCAGCCGGGCCGGCCCAGGTCCTGGACGGTGGTGAGCGCGCCGGCCCGGAGCACCTCGACGGTAGCGACCGTCATGCGGCCACCAGGCGTACCTCGGTGCCGGGGGTGAGCCGGGCGGGCGGGTCGGCGTGCACGTCGAAGAGGGTCGTCCCGGTGCGCCCGACCAGCAGCCAGCCGCCCGGTGAGGCGCTCGGGTAGATGCCGGCGTACGGGCCGGCCAGGGCGACCGAGCCGGCCGGCACCCGGGGACGCGGACTGGCCAGCCGGGGCACGGCCAGCCCGGCCGGCAGCCCGGTCAGGTACGCGAACCCGGGCGCGAAGCCGCAGAAGGCCACCCGGAACCGGGTCTGGCGCAGCCGCCGGACCACCGCCGGCACGTCCACGCCCCAGTAGCCGGCGACGGCGGGCAGGTCCGCCCCGTCGTACGTCACCGGAATCTCGACCGTCGCGGCGGCGGCCGTGGTGGCGGGCGGTCGCGGGGTCCAGCCGGCGATCCGGGCTGCGGTGGCGGCCGGGTCCGGCACGCCGTCGAGCAGGACGGTGCTGGCCGCCGGCACGATCTCGGCGGCGTCCAGCTCACCGCGTTCCCGGCGGCGCCACAGCTCGGCCCGCCACGCCTCGACCAGTTCCGCGACGTCCGGGCCGGCCGGTGCGGGCTCGCTGTGGGCTTCCGGTTCGGCGCAGTCGAGCAGCAGGGCGTGCGCCCCGACGGGTCGGATCCGCATCCGGCCATCCTCGCCGATCCGGCTGGGGTGGCGGGAGGGTCGGAGGTCCCGCGGCGGGAGTGACCGGTTGCACTACCAACAAGTAACCTACGGTGTCGTAACCTATGGGGCGTGACGACCTCCGCACCGCTTCGACTCAAGCCGGTCGACATCGGTAAACCCCGGATGCGCGGCTGGCTGCACACGTACGCGTTCTTCGTCGCCCTCGTCTGCGGGATCGTGCTCTGCTCGATCGCCGCCACCCGGCCCGGCTGGGCGCCGCTGGTCAGCTGCGTCGTCTACAGCCTGACGGTCTGCGGGCTCTTCGGCACCAGCGCCCTCTACCACCGTCGGGTGTGGTCGGAGCGCGGCTACCAGATCATGCGCCGGCTGGACCACTCGATGATCTTCGTGTTCATCGCCGGCACCTACACGCCGTTCTGCGTCCTGCTGCTGGACTTCCGGCCGGCGGTGGTCATGCTGTCGGTGGTCTGGGGCGGTGCGCTGGGCGGAGTGGCGCTCAAGCTGGTCTGGCCGCACGCGCCGCGCTGGGTCTCCGCGCCGCTCTACCTGGCCCTCGGCTGGGTGTCGGTGGCGATGCTGCCGGACATCCTGCACTCCGGCGGGGTGGCCGCGCTGGTGCTGCTGATCGTCGGCGGCGCCATCTACAGCGTCGGCGCCATCTTCTACGCGCTCCGCCGGCCCAATCCGTGGCCCACCGTCTTCGGCCACCACGAGTTCTTCCACGCCTGCACGCTGGTCGCCGCGATCTGTCACCACATCGCCATCTACTTCGCGCTCTTCGCCTAGCTGGCGGACTGGTCGGGCTCGATCAGGAGCCGGGCGTAGTTGGCCATCGACCGCTGATAGCGCGGCAGGTGCCGGGCGAGCGCCCCGACGGCGATCGACACCGCCTCCCGCTCCCGGCCGACGCTGGTCAGGGCCAGCGCGAGCGTCGCGCTGACCGCGTCGTCGAGCTCGTCGGAGCCGCGGTCGCGCTCCTCGGTCAGCAGCCGGACGCTCTCCTCGGCCTGCCCGATGTTCCGCAGCGAGCTGGACATCTGGATCACAGAGCGCCGCCGGCGGATGCCGTCGATGCCCAGCTCCAGCGCCTTGCGGTAGAGCGGAACAGCCTGGTCCGAATGACCGGTCGAGTCCCAGGCGCAGGCCCGCTCGAACGCCGCCACCGGATGGTCCGGCCCCAACTCGTCGGCGAGGACGCCAACCCGCTCGCGGAACTCCGCTTCGTCCCAGTCGTCGGGTGCCGCGTTGAAGGCCGCCCACAGGTCCGCGCTGCGCTGCTCCCAGTCGGCGCTCGGGTCCATCGTCTGCTCCTCATGATCGTCGTTCCGGACGGGAGAACTCTGCGACCGCTGGTACCGTGGCCGCCAGTGATTCGGCGACGGCCGAATCACTTTTCCTTTCGGACGGTGGTGCGGATGGCGATCACGCTGCGATTCAGCCCTGCCGACCTGCTGCGCTGCCGCTTCGCCAGCTCACCCATGTTCGAGACGCTCTCCGCGGTGCGTCTGCTCTCCCCGCGCGAAGGCGTCGGCCCGCACCGCCGTTGGCTCGACACCATCGACACGCGGGAACTCGACCTGCGGCCGATCGCCCTGCTCCAGCCGCGTCGCGGCTACACCCCCGACTTCCTCGCGCCGCCTCCGGTCAGCCCGCACGCCCGGTTCGAGGACGAGCTGGCGGCCGTGGCGGCCACTGATCCTGATCGGGTACGCGCAGAGGTGCGACGGTCACTGGCGGAGAGCCCGGGGGCGGCCGAGTCCGCCACCGGACGGCTCCTGCTGGGCGACCCGGCTCTCGTGCTCCGGACGCTGGTCTCCCTCGTGCGGCAGGCGTGGGAGGTCCTGGTCGAACCGGTCTGGCCGCAAATACGCGGGTTGCTCGACGCCGATGTGGGCTTCCAGACCCGACGTATGGCCGAAGGCGGTCTGGACCGGTTGTTCGCCGAACTGCATCCACGACTGCGGTGGAACAACGGCGTGCTGACCCGCGAGTACGGCGACGACGAACGTCGCGATCTGCGCGGCGAAGGGCTCGTCCTGGCGCCCAGTGCATTCAAGTGGGATCAGGTCATCGTCATCGTGGACCCGCCGTGGCAGCCCACAGTGATCTATCCGGCGCGCGGGCTCGGCACGCTCTGGCAGCCACTCTCCGCCGATCGGCACGCGGCGCTGGGCCGGTTGATCGGCACGACCCGGGCGGTGCTGCTGCTCAGCCTCGACGAGCCGGCCAGCACGACGACGCTGGCCCACCGCCACGCGCTGGCGGCCGGGACGGTCTCCGAGCACCTGTCGGTGCTGCGCGAGGCCGGGTTCGTCGCCGGGGAACGACACCGGCACGAGATCCGCTATCGGCGTACGCCCCTCGGCGAAGCCGTGCTCCGTTAGGAGGACGCGCGCCGGGGCCCCGCCACGTCGCGGAGCCCCCGGAAGAGTGGTTGGCGCTGTCAGACCGTCCGGCCCGGCCGGCGCACCTCGCGGTACTCCTGCACGACCCGGTCGTCCTGCACCGGCACGACCCGCTCGGCGACCACCCGGTCCTCGCGGGCGGGGGTGGCGACCACGGTGCGCCGCCGGGAGTTCCAGAAGTAGAGGGTGACGAGCAGGCCGGCGACCCCGGCGAGCATCAGCACCCAGCCGACGACGCTCAGGTCGAGCCAGCCCAGATCCGCCTGCACGGCGAACGCGAAGATCGCACCCAGTGCGATCAGGAAGATACTGCCACCAATGCCCATCTCGGCGCCTCCTCGGCTGTCAGCTGGCGTTTACCTCCGCCGCGGCCATCGGTGAGGTTGCGGCATCCATCGACTTACCCCGGCGCTGTGATCGCCAATCGGGCAAGCTGAGGACATGACGGACGCGTACGCCGAGGAACGGACGCTGGTGTTGCTCCGGCACTCCAAGGCCGAGCCGCCCGACGACGGGCCGGACGTCGACCGGGGCCTGTCCGTACGCGGGGCGGCCGACGCCGCGGCGGCCGGCGCCTGGCTGGCCCGGCGCGAGCTGCTGCCCGACGTGGTGATCTGCTCGGCCTCCCGGCGCACCCGGCAGACCTGGCACCGGGTGGCGATGGGCATGACCGGTACGCCGCCGGAGGGCGGTCCGGCGGGCCCCGCGCCGGCGGTGCACTACGAGGCCGACGCCTACGAGGCGCAGCCGGAGGACCTGCTGGCGCTGGTCCGGCGGGTCGACCCGGCCGCCCGGACGGTGCTGCTGGTCGCCCACAACCCGGGCATCTCGCTCTTCTCGGCGCTGCTCGACCCGGAGCGGGCGGACCAGGACGGCCTTCGCACCAGCGACGTCGTGGTGCACCGCACCGGGGTGACCTGGGCGGAACTGGGCCGGGGGCGAGCCGAGATCACCGACCGGCACACCGCCCGCGGCTGAGCCGGCGGGCGGGTGGACGTGGTCGAGCCACCCGCCCGGTGCTCGGCGGGTGGCTCGGGTACCGCTGGTGGACGCGGCGCTCCGGAGGCGGCCCTCAGGCCGTCGCCGGCCGGCTCACGAGGGCGGGGCCGTCGGCGGCGGCGGGTCCGGTGGGGGCGGCATCATCGCGGTCGGATGGGACAGCCGGTTCTCCTCCACGATGAGCGTCCGCGCCCGCTTGCGCCGGTCCTGCCAGAACCAGAGCGTGGTGAGCAGTACGGCCAGCCCGGCCAGGATGAAGACCCAGCCGACCGCGCGCAGGTCGATCCACCAGACGTTGGCCCGGATGGCGAAGGTCAGGATCGCGCCGATGGCGATGAGAAAGATCCCGCTACCAATGCCCATGTGCGCTGCACTCCCCCGTGCGGTGGCTCTGGGCGTGCTCTGACGTTCGTCGCGCGAGGGTTACCCGCCACACCGACGGGCTACCCGGCCGGCACCGGCAAATCCCGCGACTTCCCACCCGAGCGCGGTCGCACCCGCTATGGCCGACCCCGGGGCGATCCGGACGGCAGGGACCCGGAACGACACCCCGGCCCGGAGACACGCCGACGGCCGGCGGGCTGCTGCCCGCCGGCCGTCGGTGCCGGGTCACCCCGGCTTCGCCGCCGCGCCGGGGCGCGGTACGGCGTGACTCAGAAGGCCTCCTCCGGGAGGTCCATGACGTCCAGGTCGGTGCCCTCGATGATCCGCCGGTCGGCGCCGATGCGGGGCAGCACCTCGCGGGCGAAGAACCGGGCGGCGGCCACCTTGCCGGTGTAGAACGCCTTGTCGGCGGTGGACACCTCGCCGTTCAGGGCACTCAGCGCCACGTCGGCCTGCCGCTGGAGCAGCCAGCCGACCACCAGGTCGCCGATCGCCAGCAGGAACCGGCGGCTGCTCAGGCCGACCTTGTAGAGGGCCCGGGTGTCACCGCCCTGCGCCTCGCCCAGCCAGCCGGTCATCACACCGAGGATGTTCTGCACCTCGGCGAGCGCCTTGCCGAGCGCCTGCCGCTCCTCCTTGAGCTGGCCGTTGCCGCCCTCGGTGGTGATGAACTCCTGGATCTCGGCGGCCACCGCCATCAGGGCCTTGCCGTTGTCCCGGACGATCTTGCGGAAGATCAGGTCGAGGCTCTGGATCGCCGTGGTGCCCTCGTACAGGGTGTCGATCTTGGCGTCCCGGACGTACTGCTCCAGCGGGTAGTCCTGGAGGAAGCCGGAACCGCCGAAGGTCTGCAGCGCCTCGTGGCCGAGCAGCTCGTACGCCCGCTCCGAGCCGACGCCCTTGACCAGCGGCAGCAGCAGGTCGTTGACCCGCTTGGCGAGCTTGGTCGCCTTCTCGTCGCCGGCCGCCTCGGCGATGGCGACCTTGTCCTGCCAGGACGCGGTGTAGAGGACCAGCGCGCGCAGACCCTCGGCGTACGACTTCTGCAGCAGCAGCGAGCGGCGCACGTCCGGGTGGTGGGTGATGGTCACCCGGGGCGCGGTCTTGTCGGCCTGCTGGATCAGGTCGGCGCCCTGCACGCGGTTCTTCGCGTACTCCAGCGCGTTCAGGTAGCCGGTGGAGAGGGTGGCGATCGCCTTGGTGCCGACCATCATCCGGGCGTACTCGATGATCATGAACATCTGCCGGATGCCGTCGTGCTTGTCGCCCAGCAGCCAGCCCTTGGCCGGCACGCCGTGCTCACCGAAGGTCATCTCGCAGGTGTTCGAGACCTTGATGCCCATCTTGTGCTCGACGTTGGTGGCGAAGACGCCGTTGCGCTCGCCCAGCTCGCCGGTCTCCTCGTCGAAGTGGTACTTCGGCACGACGAACAGCGACAGACCCTTGGTGCCCGGGCCGCCCACGCCCTCCACGCCGACCGGCCGGGCCAGCACGTAGTGGACGATGTTGTCGGTCAGGTCGTGCTCGCCCGAGGTGATGAAGCGCTTGACGCCCTCGATGTGCCACGAGCCGTCCGGCTGCGGGATGGCGCGGGTGCGGCCGGCGCCGACGTCCGAGCCGGCGTCCGGCTCGGTGAGCACCATGGTGGAGCCCCACTGCTTGTCGATGAAGAGCTTGGCCCACTTCTTCTGCCGCTCGGTGCCCTCGACGTGCAGCACGTGCGCGAAGGACGGGCCGGAGGCGTACATCCAGACCGGGGCGTTCGAGCCGAGGACCAGCTCGGCGAGCGCCCACCAGAGGGCCCGCGGGGCGTTGGTGCCGTCCAGCTCCGGCGGCAGGTCGAGCCGCCAGAACTCGGACTCCATGAACGCCCGGTACGACTTCTTGAACGACTCCGGCAGCGGCGCGGTGTGCGTCGCCGGGTCGAAGACCGGCGGGTTGCGGTCGCTGTCCGAGTAGCTGGCGGCCAGGTCCTCGCGAGCGAGGCGGTCGACCTCGGCGAGGATGCTGCGCGCGGTGTCGACGTCGAGATCCGAGTACGGCTCCTGGCCGAACGCCCGGTCCGCCCCGAAGACCTCGAAGAGGTTGAACTCGAGGTCCCGAAGGTTGCTCTTGTAGTGGGTCATGCTCGCTGGCCCCGCTTCCGGACAGGTGTTACCGATCAGTAACCCAGACTGTATTACTCACGGGTAGGTACCGACAACCCGGTTCCGGAAGTGACAGCGATTACACACTTGCGGTTCAGCTGTCCGTCAGGCCCGGTACGCCGTGCCGGCGGCCGTCGCGCTCAGCTCTCGGCGGCGCCGACCTCCCAGCTGGGGACGGGCGTGTCCGAGCCGCCCCGGGAGCCGGTGTACTCCATCAGCACCAGGGCGATGTCGTCGTCGAGCCGGCCGTGCACCCACTCCACCAGCGCGGTCTCCAGCGAGGCCAGCCCGTCGGCGACGGTGCCGTGGCCGAGCAGCCGCCAGGCCCGGTCGGCGGTGGGGAAGAACTCCCCGTCCCGCCGGGCCTCGCCGAGCCCGTCGGTGAAGAGCAGCAGCCGGTCGCCCGGCTCCAGCCGCTCGACCCGGGGCCGGACCACCGGCATGAAGCCCAGCGGTGGGGCGGGCGCCGGCGGTTCCAGCGGGATCACCGCGCCCCGGCGCAGCAGTAGCGGCGGCGGGTGGCCGCAGTTGACGATGGTGAGCGTCCCGCCCCGCTCCTCGACCAGCGCCGCGGTGACGAAGTCCTCGTCGCCGACGCTGCGGGCCACCGCCCGGTCCAGGTCGGCCACCACGGCGCGCAGGTCGGCCCGCTCGTACGCGACGTGCCGGTAGGAACCCAGCACGATGCTGGCCAGCCGGACCGCCTCCAGCCCCTTGCCCCGTACGTCGCCGATGATCATGCGGACCCCGTACGGGGTGTCGATCGCCTCGTACAGGTCGCCGCCGATCTCGGCGGTGGCGGTGGACGAGATGTACCGACCGGCGACCGAGAGCGTGCCGACCTGCGGGCCGAGCGGGCGCAACACCGCCTGCTGGGCCACCGCCGCCAGCTTGGACAGCTCGGCGATCTGCTCGGCCTGCCGCTGCCGCACCGCGGCGACGGCGGCCGCGATGCCGGTGCCGAGCGCGATGCCGGCCACGTTCACCCCGTTGACCAGGGAGATCGACCAGTCACAGAGGGCGAACGTCGCGCCGATCGCAGTGGCCACGACCCCGACGCCGAGCACCACCCGCCAGGACGCCAGCGCGGCGGCCAGGAACGGCGCGGCCACCATGAGTGCGATGTAGTGGGCCGGCCGCCCGTCGGCCAGCTCGACCGAGGACACGATCGCGAGCAGGGCGAGGGCCGCGCCGAGACCGGCGCGGGATCCGGGGCTCAGCGGGCCGCGGCCCGACTGGAAGGGTTGCGTACGTACGAGGGACAGCATGCCTGATGGACGTGAACGGTTGAATGAACCTGACCCGTCGACTGAGGAGGTTCTGGCCGCGCGGACCCCGTCGGCGGGCCGATCGCCGTCGGGCACGGGCTCAGCCGAGCACCTCGTAGCGCACGTCCACGTGCCCGAGGTCGAGCGACGCGATCTCGGCGAACGCGGCCCGGGACAGGTCGATGCAGCGGCCCTCGATGAACGGCCCCCGGTCGTTGATCCGTACGGTCACCGACTTGCCGTTGTCCGGGTTGGTCACCCGGACCCGGGTGTTGAACGGCAGCGTCTTGTGCGCGGCGGTCAGCGCGTCCGGGTTGAAGTTCTCGCCGTTGGCGGTCAGTTGGCCGTCGGAGTAGAAGGAGGCGCCGCACGAGCCGCTCTCCACCACCTTGGTGGTGGCGGTCTTCTTCGCCGTCGCGGTCGGCTTCGGGCTGGCGGTGCGGGGCTTGCTCCGCGACGGCGCCTGCGGCGACCGGGTGGCCGTGGGGCTCGCGGTCACGCTCGGCGACGGGCTCAGGCTCGACGAGCTGGGCGCGGCGCTGGTGGGCGTGGCGGGCGAGAGGTCGACGGCGACCGGCCGCGCCGGCTCCGAGCCGGCGGTGAGCTGCACGGCGCCCACGGTGCCGCCGACGGCGAGCGCGACGCCGAGCGCCGCGGCGGCCGCGATCCCGGCCGGCGAGGAGAACCTGCGGGTACGGACGTGGTGCCTACCAGCCACCGGAACCGGTCCTTTCGCGATCTGAACAAACCGGCTCGGACCGTAACGAGAGAAGTACTTCCGAAGTCAACGTGATCATGGTGGTATGCCCGGAATTGCGGTGATACGTGTGGCCGATCATCCGACCCGAGGTGGGCCGCCCGGCCCGTCGACCGCCCGGTGACCGCCTGGTGCCCGCCTGCCCCGCCGGGGTTCGCGCCGATCCCGCAGGATGGGTGACATGCCCGCTGAGCTGAGCGAACGTCTGGCCGAGTTGTTCCGCTGGATCGACCCCGGCCCCGGCGCCAGCCACCTGGTCAGCGACGTCTCCGGCTGGTGGCGGGATCCGGACGTGCTCACCCGCCTGGGTCCGGCCCTGGTGGAGCCGTTCCGGGCGGCCCGGCCCACCGTGGTCGTCTCCCCGGCGGTCACCGGTTTCCTGCTCGGACCGCTCGCCGCGACCGCGCTCGGGGTGGGTTTCGTGCCGGCGCACAAGCCGGGCGACGGTCGCCTGCCGGCCGGGCCACTGACCTGGGCGCAGAGCCCGCCGGACTTCCGTGGTCGGCGGGTGGACCTGGCCGTGCGGGACAACGCCCTCGACCGGACCGACCGGGTGCTGGTGGTGGACGACTGGGTGGCCACCGCGGCACAGGTGCGCGCGATCTACGAGATCTGCGCCGCCCGGGGGGCCGAACCGGTCGGCACCGCCACCGTGGTCCTCGACTGCGCCCCGGAGGTCGCCGCCGAGCTACGGATCCTCGGGCTGGTGACGGCCGACGCCCTGCACGCCTGACCGGCCGGGCGGGGCCACCTCGCTGCCCGCAGTCGCGGCGAGTGGGCGTGGCACCGGGCGGCCGGCCGGCTCAGCGGACGAACTCCTCCACCGCGGTGCAGACCCGGCCGAGCGCCTCGGCCGAGCGGGCCAGCGGGCCCGGCACCATCAGCGCGTGGTCGGCCTGGTCGATCTCCACCACGTGCGGGGTGAGCCGGCGGGCGACCGCGCCGTCCCAGGACGGGTCGGCGGTGCCCCCGATCAGCAGGAACGGTGCGGTGGCGCGGTCCAGCGCGTCGACCACCGACGCCATGTGCAGCAGCGGGGTGAGCCAGACGGCGGGCAGCCCCCGGTCGGCGGCGAGCGGCGCGGCCAGCGTACCGAGGGACTTGCCAACCAGCAGTTCCATCCGCCCGGTGAGGGTCGGGGCGACCTGCCCGGTCACCCAGTCGGCGGCCGCGCCCGCCCCGTCCCGGTCCGACCCGAGCCCCTCGGGCACCTGCCAGGAGATGGCGTGCAGGGCGAAGCCGGCGCGGCGCAGCGCCTCACCGAGGTAGAGGAAGAGCGGGAACCGGGTGTCGTAGCCTCGGCCGGGGATGAGCACCGCACGCCGGTCCGCCATGGCTGCCTCCTGATCGTCGATCCGCCCACCGTATCGCCGGACCGTCCGTGCGTGGGGGACAAATGTGGCGACCCCCGACCGTCCCGGGCGTAGCCTCGGCAGGATGTGGCCTCGGATCGGTGGACTGCGCACGCTCGCCCTCGGCACTCCCGGCGAGCTGCGGACGCGGCTGAACACGCTGGTGCTGGCCGGGGTGAAGACCGCCACCGCCGGCCTGCTCACCGAGTACGCCGAGGAGGGCGAGGAGCTGGAGCAGGTCGGTGAGCGGCTGGTCCTCGTCGACGACGCGGACGCGCTGGCCGGCGTCGTCGAGGTGACCGGCGTCGAGGTGGTCCCGTTCGCCGAGGTGTCCTGGGACTTCGCCCGGTCCGAGGGGGAGGGCGACCGGTCGATCGAGGAGTGGCGGGCGGGGCACGCGGCCTACTGGGACCGGGTCGGCACCCCGGTCACCGATGACACCGACATCGTCTGCATCCGCTTCCGGCTGGTGTCCGCCGGCGAGGGCGGCGTGGCCACCGGCGACCTCGGTCCGTAGCCGACGGAACCGCCGTCGGTCGGGCCGGCGGAGGGACCGGTCAGCCGCGGCGCAGCTCGGGCAGCAGCCGGGTGGCCACGTCCACCAGCACCTCCTCGTCACCGGCGTACCAGCTGCTGGCCCGGGGCCAGTGGGTCACCACGTCGGTGAAGCCGAGCGCGGCGGCACGCTCGACCTGGTCGGCGAAGAACTGGGCGCTGCGCAGCGAGAATTCCGGCGCCGAGTCGAGCGAGAGGTAGCGGTCCAGGGTCGCCGGGTCGCGCCCGGCGGCGGCCAGTGTCTTGTCCAGCCGGGCGCACAGCTCGCCGACCCCGTCCCACCAGCTGTCCAGGTCGTCGCCGCCGGAGCCGGTGGTGACCCACCCCTGGCCGAACCGGGCCACCAGCTTCATCGAGCGGGGTCCGTTCGCCGCCACCACGAACGGCACCCGGGGCAGCTGGACGCAGCCGGGGTTGTTCCGGGCGTCCACCGCCGCGAACCAGTCACCCCGCCAGGTCGTCCCGTCCTCGCGCAGGACGAGGTCCAGCAGCTCGGTGAACTCGCCGAACCGGTCCACCCGCTGCCGCGGTGGCAGCGTCTCGCCGCCGAGCACAGCGGCGTCGAAGCCGATACCGCCGGCGCCGAGGCCGAGCAGCAGCCGGCCGCCGGAGACGTCGTCGAGCGCGGTCACCTGCCGGGCGAACGCGGCCGGGTGCCGGAAGTTCGGCGAGGCGACCAGCGTACCGAGGCGGATCCGGGAGGTCACCGTCGCGGCGGCGGTCAGCGTGGTCATCGAGTCGAACCACGGCCCGTCGACCAGGTCCCGCCAGCCCAGGTGGTCGTACGTCCAGGCGTGGTCGAAACTCCACTCGTCCGCCTGCCGCCAGCGGCGCTGCGACTCGGACCAGCGCTGGTCGGGAAGGATCACGATGCCAATCCGCATGATCAGCAGCCTAACCACCGGCACCGACGGAACTTGCCGAGTCGGGCAGCCGACCTTGACCATGTATCGATGATCTGAATATGTTGACCCGCGTGACCCCGATGCGCGAGCCGACGTTCCTCATCCTCACCGCGCTCGCCGCCGGCCCACGGCACGGCTACGGCATCATCCAGGAGGTCGCCGCCCTCTCCGAGCAGCGCGTCACGCTGCTGCCCGGCACCCTCTACGCCGCCCTCGACCGGCTCAGCGCGCAGGGGCTGGTCGCTCCCGACCGCGAGGAGACCGTCGACGGGCGGCTACGCCGCTACTACCGGCTCACCCCGGACGGCGTCACCGCCCTCGACGCCGAGACCGCCCGGCTGCGGCAGCTCACCACCGCCGCCGAGGCCCGGCTGCGCCCGCTCCGCCCGCGTACCGCCTGAACCGCGCCACCTTCGAAGGGACGGCCATGCCGCCGACCGGCGACCCACTCGCCCGCCGCTACCGGCGGCTGCTCTGCTGCCACCCGCGCGCCTACCGCCGCGCCCGCGGCGAGGAGATGGTCGGCGTGCTGCTGGACGCCGCACCACCCAGCCGCACCCGGCCGACCCCGCGGGAGGCGGTCGACCTGCTCCGCCACGGGCTGCGCTGTCGGCTCGGCCGCCCGGCCAGCCGTACGGTGGGCGTCTGGGCGACCCTCGCGGCCGTCATCTGCGGGCTGTTCACCGCGGCCGCCGCCACCCGGGTCGCCTGGGAGACCTCCCGCCCGCAGCCCGACCGCGCCGAGGCCGTCGCGCTCTTCGCCGACGTGTTCCCCGGTCACCGGCTCGGCGACGTCGAGCCCGCGGCGGCCCTGTTCACCTTCTACAGCCAGCCCCTGCGGCTGCGCAACCTCGACCAGGTGCTCTTCCCGGACGGCGGTGAGTACCAGCAGGGCGAGACGCTGCTCACCGCGGCCGGCGCGCCCCCCGCGCCAGCCGAGCGGACGGTCGCCGACACCGAGCGGCGGCTCCGGGAGGCCGGCTGGCAGTTGTACGAGCCGATGGTCACCGGGGACTCCGGTTGCACCGACAAGTGGTGCGCCTCGGTCGTGCGGTACACCCAGACCACCGTCCTGGCCCGGCGCGGCGACACCGCGCTGCGGGTGACGATCACCTCGCCGCCCCAGGGGGTCAGCAGCTACCTGGTGGTCACCATGAACCGGACCGCGCCGCCCGCGGTGCTGCCCGCCGGCCTGCTCGGTGGCCTGCTCGGCGCCGGCCTCGGCTGGCTGGTCTTCGGGTGGGCGAGCCGGCGCACCGAGGCCGCGCACCCGGCCCGCGGGGCGGTCACCGTCCTGTTCGCGGTGAGCATGTTCCTGTGGTGGTCACCGGTCCTGCTGACCGTCCCGCACCTGCTCGGCCACCACCTCGACGAACCGCACCCGAGCTGGCACCCGCTGTGGGAATGGCTCGGGCAACCCGCGCTCGCGATGTTCTTCGTGGCCGGCGCGCTCTGCGCGCTGCTCGGGCTGGCGCTGGCCGCCCTGCCGCGCCGCGCCGCCGACCCGCTGCCCACGGCCGCGGCGGGCTGACCGCCGGAAACCGATGGGCGACGGCACTTCCGCCTCGTACGCTGCGCCGCGTGGACCAGTCGATGCCGCACACCGTGGACAGCCTCGCGTCGGACCTGCGCGCCCTCGGCCTCGCCGCCGGTGACGTGGTGCTGGTGCACTCGTCGTACCGGAGTCTCGGGTTCGTCGCCGGTGGCACCCAGGCGGTCGTGCAGGCGCTGCTGGCCGCCGTCGGCCCCGACGGGACCCTGGTCGTACCGACCCACACGCCGGACAACACCGACCCGGCCGGCTGGCGGCACCCGCCCGTACCGGAGGCGTGGTGGCCGGTGATCCGGGAGCGGACGCCCGGCTTCGACCCGGCGCGCACGCCCAGCCGGTACATGGGGATCCTGGCCGAGACGGTCCGCACCTGGCCGGGGGCGCTGCGCAGCGACCACCCGCAGGTCTCCTTCGCCGCCCTCGGCCGGCACGCGGCGGAGGTGGTGGCCGGGCACCCGCTGGACGACGCGCTGGGCGAGCGCTCGCCGCTCGGCGTGGTGTACCGGCTGGCCGGCAAGGTGCTGCTGCTCGGCTGCGGGTACGACTCGAACACCTCCCTGCACCTCGCCGAGTACCGGCAGGCCGCGCCGCCGCGCGCGGCGACCGGGTCGTCCCTGCGGCAGCCGGACGGAACCAGCCGGTGGGCCACCTGGGTCGACGTGGTGACCGACGAGAGCGACTTCGACCGCCTGGGCGCCGACTTCGACGCCACCGGGCGGGTGACGACCGGTCGGGTCGGCTCGGCGACCGCCCGGCTGATGCCGCAGCCCGCACTGGTCGACCACGCCACCGCCTGGATGGCCGCGCACCGGCACTGACGGTGGGCACCTGATCCGGTCGGCGGCGGTTCAGGTCGACAGGTCGGCGGCGCGGTCCAGCAGGGCGCGCCGCTCGGACTCCGCCCTGCACATCGCGGCGGCCCGCCGGAACAGCGCCGCCGCCCGCTCACGGTCCCCCTGGCGGGCGGTCAACTCGGCCTCGGCCGCCACGGCCGGCGGGTAGCCGTCCAGCGCCCCGCCGGCCCGGGCCTCGGCCAGCAGCGCCAGCCCGGCCGCCGGCCCGTGCGCGAAGCCGTGCGCCACCGCGCGGTTCAGCCCGATCACCGGTGACGGCTGGATCCGGGCGAGGTCGTCGTACGCCCGGGCGATGGCCGGCCAGTCGGTGGCCGCGGCGGAGGCGGCGGTGGCGTGGCACGCGGCGATCCGGGCCTGGAGGGCGTACGGGCCGGCCGGGCGCGCCCGGGCCAGGAGGTCCACGGCCTCGGCGATCGCCGCGTGGTCCCAGCGGGCCCGGTCCTGCCGGTCGAGGGTGAGCAGGTTGCCGTCGGCGTCGCGCCGGGCGTCCCGACGGGAGTGCTGCAACAGGAAGAGCGCGAGCAGCGCGGCGACCTCCGGCTGGTCGGGCATGAGCCGGACGAGCAGGCGGGCCAGCCGGATCGCCTCGTCGGCGAACGCGGGCTCGCCGTCGGCGTCGTAGCCCCGGGTGAAGAGCAGGTAGAGCACCGCGAGGACGCCGGGCAGCCGCTCGGCCAGCATCGGACCGGTCGGCACCCGGTAGGGGATGCCGGCGCTGGTGATCCGGGTCTTCGCCCGGGTCAGTCGCCGGGTCATCGTCGACTCGCTGACCAGCAGGGCGCGCGCGATGTCGGCGGTCGGTACGCCGCAGACGACGCGCAGTGTCAGCGCCACCCGGGCGTCCAGCGACAGCGCCGGATGGCAGCAGGTGAAGACGAGCCGTAGTCGGTCGTCCACGATCTCCTCCCCGGTCGCGGCCTCCCGGCCGACCGCGCTGGATTCCGGGTCGGCCAGCGTGAGCAGCGCCAGCTCGTGCAGCTTGCGGCGTTCGACGGAGGCCCGGCGTAGCACGTCCAGCGCGCGGTTGCGGGCCACCGTCATCAGCCAGCCGCCCGGGTTGGCCGGCACGCCGTCGCCGGGCCACCGTTCGAGGGCGAGCGCCAGCGCCTCCTGGGCGCAGTCCTCGGCCAGCGTCCAGTCCCCGGTCACCCGGATCAGCGCGGCGACGATCCGGGCGTACGAGTCGGCGCAGGCGGTCGCGACGGCGTCCGCCGTCGCGACCGCCGGTGGGTCAGTCACCCGGGGCCAGGTCGGCGAAGGGGCGCAGCTCGATCCGGCCCGCGCGGGCCATCGGGTGGGTCCGCGCCACCTCGATCGCCTCGTCCAGGTCGGCGCACTCCAGCAGGTCGAAGCCCACGATCACCTCCTTGGTCTCGGTGAACGGACCGTCGGACACCAGCAGCTCGCCGTTGCGCACCCGGACCGTGGTGGCCGCCGTCGTCTCGGCCAGCACGTTGCCGGTCAGCCGGCGGCCACGGGCGTCGTTCTCGGCCACCCACGCCTCGATGTCCGGCCAGTTCTCCCGGTCGGTGTCGGGCTCGGTGTCGCTGCAGACGAACATCATGTACTTCATCTCGGCACTCCCTGATCGGTGATTCTCACCAGGGTGACGAACGGGTGGCCCGGTTCCGGACCGCACCGGCCAAGATTTTTCCCGGCGACGGTGTCGGCGGCGCCCGGGGGTCGCCTGGCGCCGCCGACGCCGGATGGGGCAAGCTGGACGGGAACGCGACTGGCGGCACGGGGATGGCACCAACCATCGGGGAGCTCGCCGTGGGAGTCGACCGCCTGGGCACCCACGTTGGGGGAGCCATGCCCATCGCAGACGACACCGCCGTGATCCCGCACACCGTCCGGCTGCTGTCCGGCAAGCCGCTCGCCGAGAAGGTCTTCGCCGAGGTGGCCGACCGGGTGTCCCGGCTGCGCCGGGCGGGCGTCGTGCCGGCGCTCGCGACCGTGCTGGTCGGTGACGACGACGCCAGCGCCGGTTACATCCGGATCAAGCAGCGCCAGGCCGCGGAGCTGGACTTCGAGTCGCCGCACACCCACCTGCCGGCCGACGCCACGCAGGAGGACCTGCACCGGGTGATCGCCGGCTACAACGCCGACCCGGGGGTGCACGGGCTGCTCGTGCAGTACCCGGTCCCGGCCCACCTCGACTACGACCGGGCGTTGCAGAGCGTCGACCCGGACAAGGACGTCGACGGGATGCACCCGCTCAACATCGGGCGGCTGGCGCTCGGGCTGCCCGGGCCGCTGCCCTGCACGCCGGCCGGCATCGAGGCGCTGCTGGCCCACTACGACATCCCGGTCGCCGGGCGCGAGGTGGTCATCCTCGGCCGGGGCGCGACGCTCGGTCGGCCGCTGTCGATCATGCTGGCGCAGAAGCGGCCCACCGCCAACGCGGCGGTCACCGTCGTGCACACCGGCGTGCCGGACTGGGACCGCTACACCCGGCGCGCCGACATCCTGGTCGCCGCCGCCGGCGTACCCGGGATCATCCAGCCGGAGCACGTCAAGCCGGGCGCGGTGGTGATCGGGGCCGGCGTCCGCTACGAGGGCCGCCGGCTGCTGCCGGACGTCGACGAGTCGTGCGCCGAGGTGGCCAGCGCGATCACGCCCCGGGTGGGCGGGGTCGGCCCGACCACGGTGGCGATGCTCTTCCGCAACGCCGTCGACGCCGCGGAACGGCTGAGCGGGCGCGCCTGAGCCGCGGCGTCCCGGCCGGCCGGGCGGACGGCCGGCCGGAGCGCTCGTGCTTGACGCACGCCGATACCTGGGTATGGACGGTGGTATGGGAGATCGACCTCGGCTGACGCTGACCGCCACCGTGCTGGATTCGCCCGACGCCCGGGAACTGGCCGGGTTCTACGAACGCCTGCTCGGGTGGTCGCGCGACGAGGACGAACCGGACTGGGTCACGTTGCGCGCGCCGGGCGGCGGCGCCGGCCTGGCGTTCCAGACCGAGTCGAACCACGTACGGCCGGTCTGGCCGGCCGGGCCGGGAGATCCGCAGATGATGGTCCACCTCGACATCCAGGTCGACGACCTGGACGCGGCCTCCGCCCACGCCGTCGCCGCCGGGGCCACCCTGGCGGAGTTCCAACCCCAGGACGACGTACGGGTGCACCTCGACCCGGCCGGCCACCCCTTCTGCCTCTACCTCTGAGCGGGTGCCGAACCCGGTTCCATCTCTGAGCGGGTGCCGCGCCCGGACCGGCGTCGGCGCGTCGGTCCGGGCCCGGCAGCCGGGATCAGTGCCAGTCGCTGATCCGGACGTCGTCCGGCGCCGGCCTGCCGCGCCCGGTCTCCACCAGCTCCTTGAGACTCAGCAGGAACGTCGCCCACTTGGTGCTGCAGTGGTGCATGAACTCGACCGGCTCGCGCCAGCCCTCGTGCCGGAACTGGACGATGGTGTACTCGCCGCGCTGGTCGAGGCGCCAGTCGATCTCGGTGCCGACCCATTCCGCGGGCCCGTCGGTGACCCGCCACCGGACGCGGCCGGCGGGATCGAGCTCCAGGACCTCCATGTCGAAGCCGCCGACGTCGCCGAACCGGAACGCCAACTGCCCGCCGACCTCGCTCTTGCCCGTGGTGTCCGTCGTCCACCAGCCGGCGATGCCCTCCGGCGTTGCCACCGCCCGGTAGACGTCGTCGAGCGGGGCGACGACGCCGACCCGGTGCAGGATGTCGACCATCTCAGTCTCCTTGGTTGTTGTCGTGGCTGCGTTCGACGTGGTTGTTGTCGCGGCTGCGTTCGATCGCCTCGGCGATCCGCTTGATCCGGCGGAGTCGGGCGTCCCAGGTGGCGCCCACCGCCGACAACTGGGCGACAGCTCGGGCGAGCTGCGCCTCGTCGACCTGGTAGCGGCGCTCCCGACCGGCCGGGGTGCCGTGCACCAGGCCGACCCGGTCCAGGACGGCCAGGTGCTTCGAGACGGCCTGGCGGGTGACGGGCAGCCGGTCGCTCAGTGACGTGGCCGTGCCCGGCCCGCCGGCGAGCAGAAGATCGATCATCGTACGCCGGATGGGGTCGCCGACCGCCGACCACAGCTCGTCGTCGATCGCCGTGCTCATGCGGTGGCGACCAGCCGCGCCACGTACGCGCCGAGCGCGGGGAGGTAGTGGTCCCAACCGCTCTCGTGGTCGCGGTACTGCGCCTCGAGCTGGGCGATCTCCCAGCCCATCTCCCGGAACCCGGTCTCCGTCATCCGGACCCGGGTGCCCCCGCCGGCGGGGACCAGGTCGAAGGTGACGAACAGCGAGTTCCCGGCCCGGTCCGGGTCCGAGTAGCACCACCGGAACGAGAACCGCTTCGGTGGATCGACCTCGACGACGGCGAGGGCGACGGTCGTCGTCTCGCCGGTCTCCGCGTCGCGCCAGACGAGCTCGCCTGGTGCGCCGGCGACCGGCTCGAACCGCGCGTCGTCGGGCCACCACTCCCGCATGTGCTCGGGCCGGCTGATCACCTCGAAGACCACCTCGGGCGAGGCGTCGACCTGGATGTCGCGCTCGATCGATCCGTACTCCATGCCTACCACCCTTTCGCAACCTTTGGTTGCGTCTAACCTACCCAGCCACCTCCCGATGCGCAACCTTCGGTTGCATGTTCAGGCCGGTCGGGCGGCCAGCGCCAGGGCGGCACCTGGCGCAGCACGCCCGCGGAGCCGAGACCTCGTCGTTCCTGGGTCAACCCCGACCGGGGTGGACCGCGGCGGGGACCGCCGGCGGGTTGACGCGAGCGAACCCCTCCTGCCGGTGGTAGGGGAAGTACGGGTAGAGCGGCGTCGTCGCGCTCGCCGCGTCGAGCCGCGCCACCTGCTCGTCGCTGAGCGACCAACCAACGGCGCCGAGGTTCTGGCGGAGTTGGGCCTCGTTCCGGGCGCCGACGACAACTGACGACACGGTCGGGCGTCGCAGCAACCAGTTGAGGGCGATCTGCGGTACGGCCCTGCCGGTCTCCGCCGCGATCTCGTCGAGGACATCGACCACCCGGTAGAGCAGCTCGTCGGGAACCGGCGGGCCGTAGTCGGCGGTCTGGTGCAGGCGACTCTGTGCCGGCAGCGGCGCGCCCCGGCGCACCTTGCCGGTGAGCCGGCCCCAGCCGAGCGGGCTCCAGACCACGGCGCCAACCCCCTGGTCACGCCCGAGGGGTAGCAGCTCCCATTCGTAGTCGCGCCCGACGAGGGAGTAGTAGACCTGGTGGGCGACGTGGCGGGGGTAGCCGTAGCGTTCGGCGACGGCGAGGGACTTCATCAACTGCCAGCCGGCGAAATTGGAGACGCCGACATAGCGGATCTTCCCGGCTCGTACGAGGTCGTCGAGCGTCGAGAGCACCTCCTCGATCGGGGTGCCGGCGTCGAAGGCGTGCAGCTGAAAGAGATCGATGTAGTCGGTACCGAGCCGACGCAGTGCGTCCTCACACGCTCGGATCAGCCGGAGCCGCGAGGAGCCGGCGTCGTTGGGTCCGTCGCCCATCGGGAGGCCGCTCTTCGTCGAGAGGATGAGGCCGTCCCGGCGCCCCTTGATCGCCGCGCCCAGCACCTCTTCGGAGGCTCCGTCGGAGTAGACATCGGCGGTGTCGAACATCGTGACGCCGGCGTCCAGGCAGATGTCCACGAGCCGCCGGGCCTCCGGCACGTCCGTGGTGCCCCAGGCTCCGAACAACGGCCCCCGACCGCCGAAGGTGCCGGCGCCGAAGCTCAACACGGGCACCTTGAGGCCGGACGCTCCCAGGCGTCGAAATTCCATGACCGGTCCTTCCCTAGATTCGCAGCAGCAGCATTTAACGGAACTGTAGTTCCGTTAGATGCTTGGTTACGATAGCAGCGACCCGCCCTTAACGAAACTGGAGGCCCGTTATGGCGGCTGACGAGGCGCCGGCTGGGACGCTGCGGCCCGGCGGGCGGACCGCGCGGGTGCGGCAAGCGGTGTTGCGGGCTACCGGAGACGTACTGGCCGAGAAGGGCTTCCGTCACCTGGACCTGGGGGAGGTCGCCGAACGCGCCGGCGTCGGCAAGACGACCGTCTACCGCCGCTGGGGCTCGGCCGCCGGACTGGTGGCCGAGTTGCTGGTGGAGATGGCCGAGGAATCACTGCCCCGAACCGACACCGGGTCGCTCCTCGACGATCTGCGGGCGAACGCCCGACTCGTGCAGCGCACGCTGACCGACCCGCGACAGGGGCCCCTCTTCAAGGCGGTGATCGCAGCCGCCAGCTGGGACGAGCGGACCGCGGCGGCCCTACACCGGTTCTACGACACGCGCCTGCAGGAGTGGGCGCCCTGCGTGCGGCGAGCCGCCGATCGCGGCGAGGTGCCCGCCGGCACCGACGCCCGCGAGGTGATCCGCGCCGTTTCCGCTCCGCTCTACCATCGCCTGCTGCTCAGCGGTGACCCACTCGACGAGGCCGCCGCGGACCGCGCCGCCGAGGCCGCCGCAGCTGCGGCACGGGCCGGTGCGTACGTCGTGCCAGCGGCGAGGTCCGCCAATTCGGCCACCGGCCACCTGTCCTGATGCGACGTGGCGGGAGATGCAGCGCTGACAGTGCTACCCGCCAGTCACGCCGCAGGACGCGGCGTCAGCGACGCCAGAACTGGCGTGGTGCGAACCCTTCCCGCCGCAGCCAGTGCTCGGTGTAGACGATCCGCTCCGCTTCGATGACCACGAGGGTGTCCTCGGGCGGCTCGGACAGTGGTCGCCCGCGCTCCGCGTGCTCGTTCTCCCAGCGGAACGCCGTCCAGTAGTGCGCACGGTCCGGATGCTGCGGATCCAGCACCCTGGCGGTTCCGAACAGTTGGGCGCCGCGGCTGCTGGCCAGCCCCACCAGCGGCGCGAAGACGCCGACCGAGACGCGCGGGTCGGCGGCGATGTTGCGCACCTTGGGCGAACGCGGCGCCGCGGTGAAGAGCACCGCGAAGCCGAGCGGGTAGTAGCGGACCGGGGTGGCCAGGGGGCCGTCCGGACCCGTGGTCGCGAGCACACACATGTTCTGCGACGACAACAGGTTGAGAATGCGTTCTTCCAGCCGTTCGCGGTCGAGTCGCTTGTTCGGCGTGGGCCCGGACAGCCACGGATTCGTCAACGGCATGCGGCGTCCCCGACCATGGCGAGCACCCTACCCACAGGAGCCCATTTGCTCGGCAGGCTGGTCACGTCCCGCCTTCAGCTCAGGTCATCGGTGGCCCTGTACGAGACGTGCGGCCGGTACTTCCAGAAGTCCCGGGCGGCTGGTGCAGCAGGCTGGGCAGGTCGCGAAGGGTAGCGAAGGCCGGCCCGTCCCAGCTCGGGTCGGTGTCGTTGTGCTCCGTGGTCCGGAGCACTGTCATCCCGACCGCTGCCGCGCCGGCCAGCTCGCCATCCGCGCCGTCCCCGACGAAGACGCACTCCGCCGGCGCGACGCCCAGCAGCTCAGCGGTCGTCCGGTAGATCGCCGGGTCCGGTTTGGCCAGCCCGACCTCGCAGGAGAAGACCGCGACGTCGAAGCGGCGGGCGAGTGGACCCTGCGGCCATGCCTCGGCGGTCTCCGACGTCGCGTTGCTGATGAGTGCCAACGGATGCCCGCCGTCGCGCAGCGCGTCGAGCATGTCCAGGGTCGCGGTCGAGACCGAGCCCAGCACTCGGCGCGCGAGGGATCGTCGGTGGTCAGCCGCACGGCTCACCTGCTCGTCGGTCGGGAGGCCGCCGAGCCGTCCGGCGAGGACGCGGATCGTCTCCTCCACGTCCCACCGGACAAGCCGGTCACGCCAGGTGGCGTGATACGCGGCGACCAGCGCGGCCGGATCCACCCCGACCATGAGCGCCATCTCGCCGACCACCCGGTCGCGTTCGTCGTCGGCACCGTGGACCAGGGTGTGGAAGAGGTCGAAGATCACGGGCCGGGACATGGAGAAATCCTACTGAGATCATCGCCGGCAGTTTCGAGCTTGCGGGTCGCGGACGGCCACTGTCCGTTCGGGGACCGGACAAGATCGGCTGGCCTCCCGGGTCCGCTGAGCCGGGTGGTCGACGGGTGGCTGTTCTGGCCATGATCGGGCGATGGGCCCACTCACGCTGCACCGCCGATTCCGCCCTTGGCGCTACAGCATCAGCCATTCAACCCTGCTGCTGCACGCCCACGCCGACAGTGGCTACGACGAGCACCTCAACGTCCTGTTCGAAGACGTCCGCGCCGTGAAGCTCCGCCCGTTCTACGAACCACATCCCACGTGACGAGCGACCGCTGGCCGGAGGCGCCCGGCGACTGCGGTCAGCGACGGTTACGGGATCGGCGGACC
The DNA here is from genome assembly GCF_003176715.1 of Micromonospora sp. S4605. Taxonomy (NCBI): domain Bacteria; kingdom Bacillati; phylum Actinomycetota; class Actinomycetes; order Micromonosporales; family Micromonosporaceae; genus Micromonospora; species Micromonospora sp. S4605. The sequence goes on along the minus strand of NZ_QGSW01000172.1, from coordinate 19,400 downwards.
GCCCAGACGCCGCCAACGACCGCCGCGGCAGTCGGCACAAGGCAGCAGAGTGTCAGGACGAACAGGTGCCACGGCTTGATCGCTCCCATGGCCGAGAGGATAGGCACCGCTTCCCGGGCACCGCTGTCCGGCGAGCCTCAGTTCGGACAAGCGCGCTCAAGGGGTCGTGATGCCCGAAGCGCTTGCGGCCGGAGGTCGGCGGAGATGCGTCTCGTGCCTGCTCGTGGCCGCAAGCCCGAACCCGCCACGACGTGTCGCTGCTAGCCGCGCCGGCTCCGTCGACGCCAAATGAGCAGACCTGCGACTGCGACCGCGATGGCGGCGAGGATAGGCCAGTCTCCCGCGACGGTCGCCTCCGGCAAGGCTTGCACCGGCCTGGACTCGGCCTCGTACTCGTCGCCCTCGGTCGATTCGTTCATGCCGACACGCTATCGGGCCGAACCCACCAGACCCGGGTCACCCTTGCGTCGCGTCGTGGTGCGCGCGGGGCAGCTTCAATTTCTGATCAGCTCGCGCAGCTTCCGACCCCGCTCGACCCGCTCCGGGTGCAACTCGTCCTCCAAGACGTGGCCCGGCAGGTTGCTGCAGCTCTGACCGGGATAGGCATGGCAGACGGGGCACAGTACGTACTTCGCGTTGAACGGCAACGGGATGCCCTGGGACAACGCGGCCATGCCGATCTTGCGGGCGGCGCGGTACAGCTCCTCGTCGCGATGGACGGCGGCGGCGTCCGTTATGTATTGCAGAGCGGACCAGAACGACAGCCCGGCCTCCTCCCTGCTCAGCCCTCTCAGCTCCCGAACCAGCTGACCCTCGGGGGACTCCTCCAGATGCTCCACGCGTCCGATCTCCCCGCTCCGTGGAGAAGGAAACCCCAGGCCAGGTCCTGTACGACTTCCCCGACGAAGCATCCGCACGGTCGATGGTTGTGGGTACGCCGAACCCCTGGCTCAGCGGTTGTCGCCGCTGCCACTCAGCACGCCACGGCCCTGGCGGCTGGCCAGCTTGGCCAGGTTGGCCGTCGCGATGTCGTCCAGCGACAGGTCGAGGTAGTCGGCGAGCACGGCCACGTACCAGAGCACGTCACCGAGTTCCTTGGCGATGTCGGCCCGGTCGATCCGCGACTCGTCGCTGTCTAGGTCGCGAACCCACTTCTTGAACTTCTCGGCGATCTCACCCGATTCGCCAACCAGCCCGAGCACCAGGTGAAGCAGCTCGTTCCTCTTGTCACGTGGAGCGGCGGTACGGAGGGCGCCGCGCTGATACTCGTCCAGGTCCATGGCGGACCAGTATGGCCGAACGCGGCACGCCACGGCGGAGGCTGGCCGGGCCATCGCCCAGGCGCTGCAGGAGGTGGCCGGAGGCCACCCCGGAGGAGTGGCTCCCGGCACCGGCGATTCAGTTGGGTTGATCGGCCCAGGCGGTATCGAGGATCACCTGGTACGAGCTGATCCGTACCGGCGAGAGGGTCAGCAGCTCGTGGGCGAGCAGTTCCCCAGTGTTCGGGTGGAAGATCAGAAGGGACTGCTGGTTGTGCTCGCGGTCGTCGAAGGTGATGGCTACAGCCTTGCGGCCGGCACGATCGGTCACCTGGCCCCGCCACCGGAAACCGGGCACATCGGCAAGGACCCGCAGGATCTCAGCTCGCGTCTGGCGCGGAACGACGTACCGCCCGTACACCCTGCTGACCTCCTTGCTGACGGCGCCCGCGCCGTACCTGACCTTGAGCAGGTCGGTCAACTGGGCTCGACCCGACGGTAGCGGTGCGAGGTCCTCCGGCGGCAGCGGCATGTCGTCGGGCGCCTGCGTTCCGGAGGCGGCAGCTTTGGGCTTGAGGTTCCGCTGCCAGTAATCCCGGGACTCCTGGTCCGGATACTGCGGCTCAAGCTGGGTCGTGATCTGCTTGCCGGTCCCGTCGGCCGCCTGCCAGACCTTGGTCTCGTCGGCGAAAGCGACATGGTGGCGACCGTCGGCAGACGTCATCACCGGGTCGCCCCACGTCTTCGTGTGGTGGTACATGTACCGACCGGTGCGGTCGTCGTACTCCGCGTCGACAAGCCGGCCGGCCAACGCGCGCAGTTCGCTTCCCGCATCACGGGTGTCAGAGCCGTACGCCACCGGCACGAGCACCACCCCCGGATCCGCCCCGGGCGGACCGGCGATCCCCGAGGTGTCCGGGCTGGACTGGCCGAAGGTCTGGACGATCGCGGCGGCGCCGACCGCGGCGGTCAGCGCCCCGGCGGTCAGAACCAGCCGGCGGGTCGGGCGGGCCCGGCGGTGCTGGGCGGTCGGCTCGGCGACCGCCTCCGCGCGGACGATCAGATCGTGTGCCGACAGCCGCGGCGGTGCGATGGTGCTGTGCCGGGCCGGGTCAGCCGGACCGAGGAGGGTACGCGTTCGCTCTTCTCCGAACATCAGATGGCCTTTCGAGGAGACGCCAACACCGGCTGCTGCGCCGGCGGTACAACTCGGTGCGACATGGCTTCGTTGAGGCGCCTACGGGCGCGGTGCAGACGCACGGCAGCGGTGGTGCGGGTACAGCCGAGGACCTGAGCGGCCTCGGAAACTGTCAGTTCCTCCCACCCGACCAGCCGGAGGATCTCCTGGTCGAGGTCGGCGAGGGTGGCCAGAGCGGCGTGGAGATCGGCCACGCCCACTGTCGCGTCGGCGCCGGACGAGCCCGGTTTCGCAGAAGGCCAGCGTCGGTAATCGGTAGTACCTCCGGCGCAGCTCTCCGAGCTCGCCATTCGTTCGCCAGCAGGCGCCGGGCCACCCCGTACAGCCAGGGCAGGCTGCGGTCCGGAACCTCGCGGCGGCGCCGCCAGGCGACGACGAACACCTCCTGGGCGAGTTCAGCCGCCGCGTCCGGATTGGTGAGCCGACGCTGGCCGTACTTCACCACGTGTGGGTAATAGGCCGCGTAGACGCTGGTGAACCAATCCTCATCGCGTTTCCCCGGTGGACCCATCCAAGACTCCCGCCTCGTTGACGAACTCTCACCGTGGCTTGTGTCATCTCCGGCCCGATGATTACCGGCAACCACCAATGCCGGGGCTGCACTTTCGCCTGGCTCTTATCCAACAGCCGCCAAGTAATCCGAGTAGAACAGGCCCAGACCGACCGCCACGCAGACGCCAGCCACGATCCAGAACCGGACCACGATGTTGACCTCGCTCCATCCGGCCAACTCGAAATGGTGGTGCAACGGCACCATCCGGAAGACACGTCTACCGGTGGTCCGGAACGAGACGATCTGGATCACCCAGGTCGTCGTGATGATGACGAAGAGCCCGCCGATCATGATCGAAAGCAGCGTCGTACGGGTTGCCACCGCGAGCCCGCCGATCAGGGCGCCGAGCCCGAGCGAGCCCACGTCACCCATGAAGATCCGCGCCGGGGACGTGTTCCACCACAGGAAGCCCACGCAGGCGCCGGCCGCCGCCGCAGCGATCATGGCGATCTCCAGGGGATCCCGGACCTGGTAGCAGTAGTCGTTCACGCGGGCGTACGCGTCGTCGGCGCACCAGTGCCGGTACTGCCAGAACCCGATCAGCGCGTACGCGCTGAGCACCAGGATCGACGCGCCGGTGGCCAGGCCGTCGAGGCCGTCGGTGAGGTTCACGCCGTTCGACATCGCCATGATCACGAAGACGATGACCATGACCGCGCCGACCTTGCCCACGTCCAGCCAGCTGATGTCGCGGATGAGCGAGATGTGCTCGCTGGCCACGGTCTGGCCGGCAGTGCTCGGCACGTAGAGCGCGGCGATGCCGAACCCGCCGCCGACGATCGCCTGGCCGAGGAGCTTGCCCTTGGCGGACAGGCCATCGGAGTTGCGCCAGCGCACCTTGAGGAAGTCGTCGAAGAAGCCGACCGCGCCGCAGAAGACGAACAGCCCGAGCAGCACCAGGGCCGTCATGGTCGGCCCCTCCTGCGCGATCTGCCGCTCGGGCAGGGTGGTCAGGGCGATGTGCCCGGCGACGTAGGCGAGGACGGTCGCCACGATGAAGACGACGCCGCCCATCGTGGGCGTGCCCTTCTTGCCCTGGTTGCTGGCGAGCCCGATGGATCGGATCGGCTGGCCGGCCTTGAGTGCGGTGAAGACGCGAATCGCCACCGGCGTGCCGAACAGGGAGATGATGAACGCGACCGCGGCCGCGACGATGACCGCCCTCACGGGCGAACCTCCACGAGATCCGGATTTCTCGCGGCGTCCCCACCAAGCCTCCACGTCAGCGCCTGACGTATCGACCTGAGCTGGCCGTACAGATGGTCCTTGGCGAAATCATCGATCACGAGGCACGAGCTTGCCATCCGACAGCGAGCGCAGCAGCCCTGGACCTCACAGCGCCGTGGCGTTCCGGGAGCAGGGATCGGGCACGTTGCGGGCACGGCCAGCGCCGGAACCGGCAGGAACGATCAAGGCCCCAGCCAGGAAACCTGCCCTGAGCTGGGGCCTCACGGTGGAGCGGGTGACGGGAATCGAACCCGCACTGTCAGCTTGGGAAGCTGATGTTCTGCCATTGAACTACACCCGCAAGCGGCACCACTGTACCTGAGTCACCACGCCGGTGCATCCAGGTACCCCCTCCGCCGTACCGCGCCGTCAGCCCCGGGGCGGCGCGGCGCAAGATCGACACAACATCCGGGACGTTGCGGCCTCCCAGACCCCGCGAGGCAACAACTTCCGGCATGTTGCGCCGACCCAGCCAGGCCGCCGGCCGAGGGACCAGCCGCTGCCAGGAAAAAGTTTCAGTCCGGCAACATATGGTCATTCTCAAATCTGTCGATCGATTGTAACGTCTGGCCCACGTTCTCAGCCACGGCGTGACATACCCCCTGTCGCGCCGCCAGAAAGAGGTGGGCCCATGGGACTTCGTCCCGACCTGCTGACCCGGCGCGCCGCCGGTGTCGCGTCGACGACCCTCGCGCTGCTGCTCAGCACCGCCGCGGTGGGCGTCGTACCGGCCGCTTCGGCCTTCTCCGCCGCACCCGGTGAGGCATGCGTCGAGCCGGCCGACGTCCACGCCGACGCCCGGATCAAGGCGGGCGGCGCGGCCAGGCACGAACCGAACGAGCTGACCCTCGCGGAGACCCGCGAGCGGGAGGCCGACCTGGCCGCCGCGCTGCGCGAGCGGGCGCGCTTCCGCGCCGGCGCCGGGGCGAGCACCCTCGCCGCCACCGTGACGATCCCGGTCGTGGTGCACGTGATCCAGGAGAACAGCACCCGGGCCGGCGGCAACATCCCGGATTCGATGATCACGTCGCAGATCAACGTGCTGAACCAGTCCTACAGCGGCGCGACCGGCGGCGCGGCCACCGCGTTCAGCTTCCAGCTGCAGAAGATCAACCGGGTGACCAACCCGGCGTGGTACCCGATCGTGCAGGGCTCGTCGGCGGAGCGGTCGATGAAGTCCTCGCTGCGGGAGGGCGGCAAGAACACCCTCAACGTGTACCTGGGCGAGCTGAGCAACGACCTGCTCGGCTGGGCGACCTTCCCGCAGCGCAAGCTGAGCAGCATGGACGGCGTGGTCGTGCTGAGCGAGTCGCTGCCGGGCGGCACCGCCGCCAACTACAACCAGGGCGACACCGGCACCCACGAGGTCGGCCACTGGCTGAACCTCTACCACACCTTCCAGGGCGGCTGCTCGGGCCAGGGTGACGGCGTCAGCGACACCCCGGCCGAGGCCTCGCCGGCCTTCCAGTGCCCGACCGGGCGGGACACCTGCACCGCCCCGGGCGCCGACCCGATCACCAACTTCATGGACTACACCTACGACTCGTGCATGTACCAGTTCACCGCCGGCCAGGCGAGCCGGATGCTGACCGCGTGGAACGCGTACCGCGCGGCCTGATCTGACGTACGGCCATCGGTGCCGGCTCCGGTCCACGGAGCCGGCACCGCTGTCGTCGCGGCTCAGGCGGCCTCGCGGCGGCGCAACCGGGGGGCGGGGTCGGCGGCCTGGGCGTCGGCGGGAGCACCCGGATCGAGCCAGACCTGGACGGCGGGGCGGCCGTGACCGTTGCCGGGGCCACCCGCAGCGCCCGCGTCACGGCGGGTCAGCATCGCCACGTCGACGGTGAACTCGAACAGCCGCCAGTCGACGTGCGGAGCGGCCCGGTGGCTGCGGGCCAGCCGGGCGACCCGGGCCGGGTCGGTGACCGGGCGGGCGCGCCCGGCGACGTAGGCCTCGTCGTCGCTCTCCTCCGGCGGGAAGGAGTGCAGCGCGTAGCGCCCGTCGCGTTCCAGGTCACGCCGTTTCGGCAAGTCGACCACGAAGCAGAACAGCCCCTCGTCGGTGATCACCGGGGAGACCGGGTGCACCCGGGGCCCGCCGTCGGCGCGGACCGTGGCCAGGTAGCCGAAGCCCGGCCCGTACTGCTGCATGAGAAGGCGGATCCCGTCGGCGAGTCGGGGCTCGTCAGCGGCGAATTCGGACCAGGAAGCCATGTGGACAGTCTATCGAACAGGTGTACGAACACCTAGTCCGACACGCAGGTCACCCGGGCGGCTTCGCTATGGTGTTCCGATGCTGCTCTCCGACCGCGACCTGGTCTCCGAGATCAAGGCGGGCACCCTGGCGCTGGAGCCGTTCGAGCCCACGCTGGTGCAGCCGTCCAGCATCGACGTACGCCTGGACAAGCTGTTCCGGGTCTTCAACAACCACCTCTACACGCACATCGACCCGGCGCAGCAGCAGGACGAGCTGACCTCGGTGGTCGAGGTGCCCGACGGCGAGCCGTTCGTGCTGCACCCGGGCGAGTTCGTGCTCGCCTCCACGCTCGAGGTGATCTCGCTCGGCGACCAACTCGCCGGCCGGCTGGAGGGCAAGTCGAGCCTGGGCCGGCTGGGCCTGCTCACCCACTCCACCGCCGGCTTCATCGACCCGGGCTTCTCCGGCCACGTGACGCTGGAGCTCTCCAACGTGGCGAACCTGCCGATCACCCTCTGGCCGGGCATGAAGATCGGTCAGCTCTGCATCTTCCGGCTCTCCTCCCCTGCCGAGCACCCGTACGGCTCGGCCGTCTACGGCTCCCGCTACCAGGGGCAGCGCGGCCCGACACCGAGCCGCTCCTGGCAGCAGTGGCGCACCTGGCCGACCCGCTGACGCAGGCAGGAAAAGGGCCCGCTCCGACGCCGGAGCGGGCCCTTTCGGCGGTACGCGGTCAGCCCGGCCGGCCGTAGCTGTGGATCGGGCCGTCGTCGACCTTCTTCATCTTGATCGGCACCCCGGCCCGGGAGGCGTGCACCACCCAGCCGCCGCCGACGTACATGCCGACGTGGTGCAGGTCGGAGTAGTAGAAGACCAGGTCACCCGGGCGCAGCTCGCCCCGGCTGACCGTCTTGGTGACCCCGCGCTGCTGCGCCGCGTTGTGCGGCAGCGAGACCCCGGCCTTGGCCCAGGCGGCCAGCATCAGCCCGGAGCAGTCGTACGAGTTCGGGCCCTCGGCGCCCCAGACGTACGGCTTGCCGATCTGGGCGCAGGCGAACTTGACAGCCACCCCGGCCGCGCCGCCCGGATAGCTGGCCGGGCAGGGGGCGGGACGCAGCGGCCCGCCGCCGCCGTTGCCGTACACCTTGATCCGCAGCTTCTGCAGCCGGTCGATCTCGGCGTTGATCTGCTTCTTCTTCGCCGCCAGCTGCGCCTCGGCCTGAGCGAGCTGGGCGACCATCTCGTCCAGCGGCGCCTTCTTGGCGGCCAGTTGGTCGCGCAGGTCGGCGACCTGCCGAACGTCCTGCTGCTGGCGGTCGGCGAACCGGTCGAGCATTTCGAGCTGCCCGACCACCTCGCCCGGCGAGCGACTGCCCAGCAGGGCGTTGATGGTGAGCACGTTCTCGCCCTTGTAGGCGCGGACGGCCAGCGCGCTGACCTTCTCCATCGCCTCGTCGACCTGGGCCTGAAGGGGTTTGATCTGAGCGGCCAGGGCGTCGGCCTGCTTCCGCTTGGCGGCCAGGTCCTGGCGGGTCGCGTTGTGCCGTTCGATGATCGGTTCGAGCTTGTTCCAGTCCTCGTCGATCTGGCGCTCGATCTCGGCGACGGTGGGTTCGGCGTGGGCCGCCGTGGCGCCGCCGGTCAGGACGACGGCGAAGCCGGCCAGGGCGGCGAGTGCGGTGGTGAAGCGGGACCAGCGTGAACGCGGCGCAGCCGTCGCCGGGCCGGCGTACGCCGACCGTGCCGACGGTGGCCGCGGGGCATGGTGTGCCACCGGGCTCCGTACTCCTTCTTCCCAGACCGCCTACCGGGTTAGCTGACGGGTTCGGGCGGGAAGGGGACGCCCTACCGCAGTGGCTGCGGATTCACCCCGGGTTACCTGGTTCCCCGGTTCGCTCGTCGAGCGATTCGGCGGTGTCGGACCGTTACCGCCCGGGTTGGACGGACCTGTTGCCGGGCCGACGAATGACCAGAGTAGAGATGGTCGTTATCAATCCGCAACCCGTGTCGCCGTGACACTCCGTACGCCCCGGCGATCCACGGCTCTCGACGGGACGTGTCGAAGGTTTTCTTCCTCAGGAGTTGATGCATGGAAAGGTATTGACGACAGGCCGGGCCCGGGGTGAAGGTGGCCGCATCGTCCACCCGTCTGACCAGGGGGTCCGATGCAGTTGTCCGCAAGGTCCACAAGGTCCACAGAATCCACGAGATCCACGAGATCGAGGAGCAGGCGCACCCTGCTCGCCGCCGCCGCGGCGCTCGCCCTGGCGGTCACCCCGTTCACCGCCGGTCCGGCCGCCGCCGAGCCCCTCGACCGGCAGCAGCAGTACGCCGCCGCGGCCGCGGAGTTCGGCGTGCCGGAGAGCGTCCTGCTCGCCGTGTCGTACCTCGAATCGCGCTGGGACACCCATCCCGGCAACCCGAGCACCAGTGGCGGCTACGGTCCGATGCACCTCACCGACGCCGCCCACGTCACCGCCCAACCCGCCGGTGGTCACATCGACGAGGGCGAGGACCCGCGCGGTGACGAGGCGCGGCCGCTGACCGTCGCCGCGCCCGCCGCCACCGAGTTGGCGCCGGCCGCTCTCGGCGACGCCGCGCTGCAGACCCTCCAGGCCGCTGCCGCGCTCACCGGCGCCAGCGAGGAGGCGCTGCGCGCCGACCCGACCACCAACATCCGCGGCGGAGCGGCGCTGCTCGCCGCGTACCAGCGGGAGCTGGGTGGCCCGGTCGGCGCGGCCAGCGACCCGGCGGCCTGGTACGGCGCAGTGGCCCGCTACTCCGGCGCCGGCGCCGAGGACACCGCGGCCGCCTTCGCCGACGAGGTGTACGGGCAGCTCCGGGAGGGCGCGAGCCGGACGACCGACGACGGGCACCTGGTGACCCTGGCCGCGCGGGAGGTCAACCCGGACACCTCGACGCTGCACCAGCTCGGGCTGCGGCGCGGTGAGCGGCCCGACGGGCTGGAGTGCCCGGTCGGCCTGGGCTGCGAGTGGATCCCGGCACCGTACGAGAAGTACGGCCCGGGCGCCGGCGACTACGGCAACCACGACCTGGGCAACCGGCCGGCCCAGCAGAAGATCGAGTACATCGTCATCCACGACACCGAGGGCTACTTCTGGCCGAGCGTCGGCCTGGTGAAGCGGGCCGACTACGTCGGCTGGCACTACACGCTGCGCTCGGTGGACGGCCACATCGCCCAGCACATCAAGGCCAAGGACGTCGGCTGGCACGCCGGCAACTGGTACGTCAACGCCAAGTCCATCGGCCTGGAGCACGAGGGCTTCGCCGGCCACGGCACCTGGTACACCGAGGCGATGTACCGCACCTCGGCCAAACTGGTCCGGCACCTGGCACTGCGGTTCAACATCCCACTCGACCGGCACCACATCATCGGGCACGACAACGTCCCGGGCACCGTGCCGTCGACCGTCGCCGGGATGCACTGGGACCCGGGGCCGTACTGGGACTGGTCGCACTACTTCGACCTGCTGAAGGCGCCGTTCCGGACCACCGGCACGGCCCACACCGGGCTGGTGACCATCGACCCCGAGTTCGCCGACAACCAGCCGGCGTTCACCGGCTGCTCGCGGCAGCCCCCGGGGGTGCCGAACCCGCCGCCGCCGGTCACCGACCCCTGCCCGCTGCGCGGCTCGTCGGCGGTGCTGCTGCGCACCGCGCCGAGCCACGACGCGCCGCTCGCCGTGGACCTCGGCGAACACCCGGACGGATCGCCCGGCACCATGTACGTCCCGGACCACAGCGCCCGGGCGTCGGCCGGCCAGACGTACGCGGTGGCCGAGGTGCGCGGTGACTGGACGGCGATCTGGTACCTCGGCCAGAAGGCCTGGTTCCACAACCCGGCGTCGGCGCGTACCGCGAAGTGGGCCACCGGCTTCGTGGTGACGCCGAAGCCCGGCAAGGCCACCATCCCGGTCTACGGGCGGGGCTACCCGGAGCGGGACGCCTACCCGACCGGGGTGCCCTACCAGGCGATCACCCCGTTGCAGTACACGCTCACCGCCGGCCAGCGGTACGCGGTGGGCGGGGTCCTGCCGAGCGAGTACTACCGGGCCGTCACCTTCGACGGGTCGTCCCCGGGCGACTGGACCGTCGTCAGCGGCGACCTGCGCTACGTGCAGGTCCAGTTCGGTCACCGGATCGGCTACGTGAACCTGGACGACGTGCTGATCCTGCCGTCCCCGGTCGGCGCTCCCCAGTGAGCCGCCCAGCGTGAGACAAGGCTCGTCGCCGAGCCATGAAACACCGAGGGCCCCCGGTCGATCGACCGGGGGCCCTCGTGCGGTACGGCGGCGGATCAGCCGGGTCTGCGGAACCCGGCGACCGGCATGGTGTTGATGCTGGAGACGTTGACCGGCTTGCCGGCCCGCGCCGCGTGCACCATCTTGTCGTTGCCGAGGTAGAGCCCGACATGGTGCAGGTCGCTGAAGAAGAAGACCAGGTCACCCGGGCGGGCGTCGGAACGCGAGATGGCCTTGCCCTCGTTCCACTGCGCGCCGGTGAAGTGGGTCAGGTGGATCCCGGCGGCCTTGTAGGCGTACTGGGTCAGGCCGGAGCAGTCGAACGAGTTCGGGCCGGTGGCACCCCACACGTACGGGTCGCCGACCTGGGCACAGGCGGTTTTGATCGCGATCCGGGCCGCCTCGCTGACCACGCCGTTGATGGTCGGGCACTTCTCGGTCTTGACAGTGGTCACCGGCAGCAGCTTCTCCAGCCGCTTGATCTCCGCGTCGATCTGCTTCTTCTTCGCCGCCAGCTCGTTCTGCTGCTTGACCTGGTCGGCGATCAGCGCGTCGAGCTGCTGCTTCTGGTCGTCGTACTTCTTGCGGACCGCGAGCACACCCTCGATCTGCTTGCGCTCCTGCGCGGCCAGCCGGTCGAGGAGGGTGAGCTGCTCGGTGAGCGTGCTCGGCTTGGCGCTGACCAGCAGGGCCGCGACGTCCTGGGACGGGCCGGTGATGTAGTAGCGGGAGGCGAGATCGCCCACCCGGTCCATCGCCAGCTCGCTCTCCAGCGCCAGCGGCTGGATCTTCTTCTCCAGGTCCGCCGACTTGCTGCGGTTCTTCTTCAGCTGCGCCCGCACCTTGTTGTACTGCTCGATGGTGGGCTCCAACTGCTCCCACTGCTTGTCGATCTGCCGCTCGATCTCGTCGACCGAGGGCGCGGCGTACGCCGGCGCGGCGAGCAGACCGGCACCCACGGCCGCGGCGGCGACCAGGGTGAGCAGACGGTGGGCGGCCCGGCGCAGGCCACCCGGACGAGCAGGCCGTCCCGGTGCGTGACGATGAGGGGGCATGGTTGCCACCGGCACCGACTCCTTAGCGTCCGACCGCCGGGCGCCTCGCGGAGGGGAAGGGGCGAGGCAGACGACCCACAGCGGCCGGTGCCCCACATTAGGGAAGCGCCGCAGCGGAATCAAGGCGACCAACGTCCACATCACGCCTGCGCAACCGCTTGTGTACCAAGGGTGTGCGTTCGTCAGCCAACGATCGCTGTCAATACGTCGTCGAGCGTCACCACGCCGAGCGGTCGGCGGCCGTCGCTCACCAGCACCATGTGCCGCCGCTCGCGGCGCATCGCGATCAGCAGATCGGCGAGCGTACGCTCCGGTGGCACCACCGCCAGCGGCCGGTACACCTCCGCCGGCACCGGCGCCCGCCGGCTCACCCCGGCGTACCCGAGCACGTCCTTGACGTGCACGAAGCCGAGCACCCGTCGGGTGGAGCGCTGCACCACCGGGAACCGGGACCGGCCGGTCCGGGTGGCCAGCACCTCCAGCGAGGCGGGCGAGACGTCCTCGGCCACGGTGGTCACCGCCGACCAGGGCCGCAGCGCGTCGGCAGCGGTCCGCGCGTGCAGGGCCAGCGCGCCGGTGATCCGCGCGTGCTCCTCGGCGTCGAGCAGCCCTTCGGTACGCGCCTGCGACACCAGCCCGGCCAGTTCCTCGGCGGTGAACACCGTCTTGACCGCCTCGGTGGCCTCGATCCGCCACAGCCGCAGCACCCGCCGGGACGCCCACTTCATGGCCAGCAGCAGCGGCTTGGTGGCCAGGCAGAACGCCAGCATCGCCGGGCCCAGCCAGAGCGCGGACGGCTCCGGCCCGGCCAGCGTGATGTTCTTCGGCACCATCTCGCCGACCACGGTGTGCAGGAAGACCACGATCCCGAGGGCGAGCACGAAGGCGACCGGGTGCACCGCCGGCGCCGGCAGCCCGAGTGCGTGGAACGCCGGCTCCAGCAGGTGGGCCAGGGCCGGCTCGGCGATCGCGCCGAGACCCAGCGAGCAGATGGTGATGCCCAACTGGGCGCCGGCGATCATCAACGGGATCTGGTTCATCGCGGAGAGCGCCCACCGGGCCCGCTGGGAGGTCGCCGCGAGCGGTTCCACCACCGTGCGCCGGGACGCGATCAGGGCGAACTCGCTGCCCACGAAGAACGCGTTGCCGAGCAGCAGCAGCACCGTGACCAGCAGCTCAGCCATCGTCGTCCGGGTCCTCGGGACGGAGCACCCGGACCTGCTCGATCCGGTGCCGCTCCACCTCCACGACGGTGAACTCGTACCCGGAATCCTCGACCGTCTCGCCGGCGACCGGAATGTGCCCCAGCCGGGCCATCAGGAACCCGGCGAGCGTCTCGTACGGCCCCTCGGGCAGCCGGAACCCGGTCTGCTCGACCACCTCGTCCGAGCGCAGCACGCCGTCGACCAGCACCGTGCGTTCCCCGCCGGGCACCGTCAGCTCGACCGGCCCGACGTCGGGCACCGCGGCCGGGTCGAACTCGTCGGCGATCTCGCCGACCAGCTCCTCCACCAGGTCCTCGACGGTCACCACGCCGTCCGTGCCGCCGTACTCGTCGACCACGATGGCCAGGTCGGCGTCGGCGGCCCGGAGCGCGGCGAGCACCCCGTCGAGGTCGAGGCTCTCCGGCACGTACACCGGCTCGCGGGCCACCGAGCCGACGATGGTCGAGGCGCGCCGGTCCGGCGGCACGCCGAGCGCGTCCGACACCCCGGCGACGCCGGTGACCAGGTCGAGCGTTTCCTCGTAGACCGGGAACCGGGTCCGGCCGGTGTGCCTGGCGAGATCGAGCAGCTCGGCCACCGTCGCCGTGGCGCGCAGCGCGATCACGTCCACCCGGGGCGTCATCGCCTCGGCCGCCCGCTTCTCACCGAATCGGATGGTGCGCCGCAGCAGCATCGCGGTGTCCGGTGGCAGCGCACCGGCCCGGGCCGAGATGGCCGCCAGCAGGCCCAGCTCCTCCGGTGAGCGAGCGCTGGCCAGCTCCTCCTGCGGCTCGATGCCGAACGCGCGGACCAGGCGGTTCGCCGAGCCGTTCAGGCCCCGGATCAGCCAGCCGAAGGTGCGCGAGAAGGCCCGCATCGGCGCCGCGGTGGCCAGCGCTGCGGGCATCGGCCGGGCCAGCGCGAGGTTCTTCGGCACCAGCTCCCCGAAGAGCATGGAGATCAGGGTGGCCAGGGCGAGCGCCAGAAACGGGGTGATCCGGTCGGTGGCCGGCCCGGCGATCGGGTCCAGCAGCGGTGCGAAGAGCCGGGCCAGCGCGGGTTCGGCGAGGTAGCCGGTGAGCAACGCGGTGATGGTGATGCCGAGCTGCGCGCCGGAGAGCTGGAAGGAGAGCTCGCGCAGCGCCCGCCGTACGGTCGCGGCCGGGCCGTCACCGCCGGCGGCCCGCCGGTCGATCTCGGCGCGGTCCACGGTGACCAGGGCGAACTCGGCCGCGACGAAGAACGCGTTGCCGCTGGTCAGCAGCAGGAAGCCGACCAGGGGGAGCAGCGTGGTCAGGAGCAGGCCGTCGATGGTCGCCTCACCTCGGCGCGATTCTCGCACGGGCAGGTCGTCGTGGCACGACCCGCGCGTCGCGGGTGGAGCGGCCCCCACCGGGTTACCGTCGAGGCCATGGCCGAACTCACCCTCGCGCACGAACTGGCCCTGCTGGCCTACGACGACAAGGGGACGCTCCAGCTCGACCGGCCCGCCCTCGACCACGGGCTGGCCGGGGCGCTCCTGCTGGAACTGGCGCTCGGCGGCCGGGTCGAGGTGGTCGACGACCGCCTGGTGGTGGCCGACCCGGCCCCGCTCGGTCAGCGGCAACTCGACGACGCACTGGCCCGGATCGGCGCCGACGAGAAGCGTCGCCGGCCCAAGGACTGGGTCGGCCGGCTCGCCCGGGACCTGCCCGAGCAGGTGCTGGACGGGCTGGTCACCGCCGGCGTGCTGCGCCGGGAGTCGGACCGGGTGCTGTGGGTCTTCCCGCGTACCCGCTATCCGTCCGAGACCGGGGCGGAGCCGGCGGCGGAGACCCGGGCCCGGCAGCGGATGACCGCAGCGGTGGCCGCCGACGGCCCGGTGGAGCCGCGCACCGCCGCGCTGATCGGCCTGGCCCGGGCGGTCCGGCTGGACCGGCACCTCTTCCAGGACCTGCCCCGCGATCGGTTGAAGCGCCGGCTGGCCGAGATCGCCGCCGGCGACTGGGCGTCCGCCGCGACCCGCAAGGCCATCCAGGAGACCGAGGCCGCCGTGCTGATGGTGATCACCTCGGCCGCGGCCGCCGCGACGATGACCGCCGCCACCTCCTGAACCGGCGCGGGCGCGGCACCACCTCCCGGTGGCACCGCGCCCGCGGCGGTACGCCTCAGCCGGCGACCGGCTCGGTCTCCTTGTCGCCCTGCGCCTGCTCCGGCTTGACCGAGCGGAGCAGCACGCTGGCCACGTCGACCACCTCGACCTGCTCGCTGGCGCCCTTGCCGTTCACGCCGTCGTTGAGCATCGTCGAGCAGAACGGGCAGCCGACGGCGACCGTCTTCGCCCCGGTGGACATGGCCTCCTCGACCCGCTCCACGTTGATCCGCTTGCCGATCTTCTCCTCCATCCACATCCGGGCACCGCCGGCCCCGCAGCAGAAGGAGCGCTCGCTGTTCCGCGGCATCTCGATGAGGCCGCTGGCGCGGCCTTCACCGGAGTCGATCGCTGCGCCACCCTGGCCATCACCGGCTCCGCCGGCGATGGCGCTACCGAGCACCTCGCGCGGCGGGGCGAACACCCGGTTGTGCCGGCCCAGGTAGCAGGGGTCGTGGTAGGTGACCCCGCCGTCGACCGGCTGCACCGGGGTGAGCTTGCCGGTGGCGACCAGGTGGGCCAGCAGCTGGGTGTGGTGCACCACCTCGAACTCGCCGCCGAGCTGGCCGTACTCGTTGCCCAGCGTGTTGAAGCAGTGCGGGCAGGTCGCGACGATCTTCCGCTTGCTCTTCTCCCGGCCCTCGAACGCCTCGTTGAGCGTCTCGACGTTCTGCTGGGCGAGCATCTGGAAGACGAACTCGTTGCCGATCCGGCGGGCCGGGTCGCCCGAGCAGGTCTCGCCCTCGCCGAGGATCGCGAACGTCACGCCCGCCTCGTTGAGCAGCGTAGCGACCGCCCGGGTGGTCTTCTTGGCCCGGTCCTCGAACGCGCCGGCGCAGCCGACCCAGAAGAGGTACTCGAAGTCCTCGACCTCGCCGACCCGCGGCACCTCGAAGTCCAGGCCCTTGGTCCAGTCCTCGCGGGTGTTCTGCGGGGCGCCCCACGGGTTGCCCTTGTTCTCCAGGTTGCGCAGCATCACGCCGGCCTCGGACGGGAAGCTCGACTCGATCAGCACCTGGTAGCGGCGCATGTCGACGATGTGGTCGACGTGCTCGATGTCCACCGGGCACTGCTCGACGCAGGCACCGCAGGTGGTGCAGGACCAGAGCACGTCCGGGTCGATGACGCCGCCCTCCTCGGCCGTGCCGATCAGCGGCTTGTCGGCCTCGGCGAGGGCGAGCACGTCGACGTGCGCGAGCTGGGCGGCGGTGGCCTTCTCCTCACCGGTCAGGTCCTTGCCGCCGCCGGCCAGCAGGTAGGGCGCCTTGGCGTACGCGTGGTCGCGCAGGCTCAGCACCAGCAGCTTCGGCGACAGCGGCTTGCCGGTGTTCCACGCCGGGCACTGCGACTGGCAGCGGCCGCACTCGGTGCAGGTGCTGAAGTCCAGCAGGCCCTTCCAGGTGAACTGCTCCACCTGGGCGACGCCGAACTGGTCCTTCTCCGGGTCGGCCTCCTCGAAGTCGAGCGGCTTGCCGGCGCTCATCATCGGCCGCAGCGCGCCGAGGCCGGAACCGGCCCGGTCCGGGTTGCGCTTGAAGAAGATGTTCGGGAACGCCAGGAAGCGGTGCCAGGCCACGCCCATGGTGACGTTCAGCGAGATGACGATGAGCCAGGTCATCGAGATGACGATCTTGATGAGCGCGGCGAGGCTGACGCCCGCCTCCCAGTTCGGCAGCGCGGCGCCGAGGGCGTGGCTGACCGGGGTGGCCCAGGCCGGGTACACGAAGTGGTCGGTGGCCACCTTGAAGCCGCGGATCAGGAAGCCGAAGATCAGGACCAGCAGCACGACCCACTCGACGAAGTAGCCCTGCCACATGGTGGAGCCGGTGAACCGGGAGCGGCCACCCGGCCGGCTGGGCCGGTTGCGCAGCCGGATCGCCATCAGCACCACGATGCCGACCAGGCCGAGCACCCCGATGACCTCGGTGGCCAGGCCGAAGATCGTCCAGTGCCCGATCACCGGCAGCTCACCGGTGGTGCTGACCACCTCGAAGTACGCCTCGAGCACCAGCAGCGAGAGCACGATGAAGGCGATCATCACGAACCAGTGCGCCGCGCCGACCACGCTCCACCGGAGCATCCGGGTGTGGCCGGCGGTCTCGACCAGCATGGTCTTCGTGCGGGTGCCCTTGTCTCCGAACCGCTCCGGGTCGGGCTGACCCAGCCGGATGACGGCCGTCATCTTCATGACCGCGCGTACCGCCAGCCCCACCGCCACGGCGGTGATGGCGAACGCGAGGATCGTGGTGACGATCTGGACGCTGCCCATCGAGATTGGCCTCCCGGTCTGCTGCCTGGCGAGCGGCTCGGCGACCGGGGGCCGGGTCAGGGCGCGATCGGCGAGTCGCCGCTGCCGCACCCTCGACCGGACCGGTCGATGACCTCGCTCCGCTCGGTCATGCAGTGCAGCCTACGCGCAAGGTTACCCAGCGGTAACGTGAGTCTTCTCGCACCCGGCCACGCCGCCCTGCGCACACCATAGGGTCCCCCGCCCGGAACCGCCGGGCAGGGGCCGCGTCGAGTGATGTGGATTGCCGCACAGGGGCCCGGGCGGAGCGGGTGCCTCGGTCTCGCCGCGCGGCCCACGCCGGCCCTGGGTGCGCTGCCGCGGCGGGTCAGCGGCGGCGGTCGGGTGTCAGCGCCAGCGGGAAAGCAGGAGCAGCGAGGCGACCATCGCGCCGAAGCCGACCGCGAGGTTCCAGTAACCCCACGACATGACCGGGTACTCCTGCTCGGACAGGTAGTAGACCACCAGCCAGCCGATACCGGCGACGATGAGCGCGACCGCGGTGACCGGCAACCACACCGGGCTAGGCTTACGCGTCGCCGCCGTCGCCGTCGGACGCACGTCCGTCGGCGGGGTGTACACCTTCTTCTTGCGGACCTGAGACTTGGGCACGACGCTCTCCAGAGGGGATGACTGACCTCGTCCGGCCTGACAACCGGGCGCGGGGGCGACGGTCCATGGCCAATAATGTTCGACAGCTAGCGTAGTCCCGAAGACCCGTCCAGGCCACGAATGGGGTCAGGCCGGTGCACCGGGTGACCGAAAAAGGCGGGGCGAATCGGTCACCGCACCAGCTCGCGCGGTGCCGGGCGGAAACCAGACGACGCGGAAGGAACGCTCGGTGGAGTACACATCCGGCGCGGCCTCCTGGCAGAAGGTGCTCCGGCGGGCCGTCGCCGCGCTGCTGCCCCGGCGACCCCGGCAGCGACGACCGGGCTGGTCGATCGGCGTGCCGCTGATCGCCGCCGCGGCCGGACTGCTCTTCACCACCACCGCCACCACGGCCGGCGGCACCGCGCTGCGCGAGGACCGGCGGCCCCAGCTCAACCAGTTGATCGAGGACCGCCGCGAGCAGGTGGCGGCGAGCGAGCGCCAGGCCGCGGCGCTCCGCCACGAGGTGGAGCAGCAGACCAGCGCGCTGGCCGACACCGACGGACCGATCAAGGAACAGCAGCAGCGGGCCGACGCCGCTCGGGAGGCCGCCGGCTTCACCGCCCTCACCGGGCCCGGCGTCACGGTGGAACTCGACGACGCCCCCCGGCGCAGCGAGCAGAACCTGCCCGAAGGGGTCAGCAACGACTACCTGGTCGTCCACCAGGGCGACGTCCAGGCGGTGGTGAACGCGCTCTGGGCAGGCGGCGCGGAGGCCATGTCAATCATGAACGTCCGCGTGCTCGCCACCAGCGCGGTACGCTGCGTGGGTAACACCCTGCTGCTGCACGGTCGGGTGTACTCCCCACCATTCAAGATCGTAGCAATCGGCGATCCCGCTGCCCTCCAGCAGGCCCTCGCCGGCTCTGAGGGAGTCCGGTTGTTCAAGGACGCGGTCGACCACTACCAGCTCGGCTACAAGGAGTACGTCTCCACGGTGACCGTCCCGGCGTTCGAGGACTCGACCGCCCTGCGTTCGGCGACGGTGCCCCGGTGAGTCGCGCGCCGGAGGACTGGTGGGAGAGCCGGGACGGCCGACACCGCGACCCGGCCGACGAGCCGACCGCGTTCATCCCCAAGACCGACCGGCCCGCTCCGACGCCCCGCCCGACGGGCGGCTGGCCGGATCCGGTCCTGCCGCGCAACGTGCCAGCCGAGCCGTCGGATGGCGGCCAGACCCCCGGGCGCGACCCTGTCGACGTGCCGCGCCCCGCCGAGCCCACCCGCGCCGACCAGTCGGTCTGGCCCGCCGATCCCGCCAGGCCGAACCATCCCGCTGCCACCGCACGCGCCAACGATCCGGCCTGGCCCGCCCAGGCCGCCGGGCCCGTCGGGGAGGCCCGTCCCGCTGTGCAACGCGGCACCGATCCGGACT
>NZ_QGSW01000132.1:0-10256 GCF_003176715.1 Micromonospora sp. S4605 | reverse complement strand
GTCCACGGCCGGCTGCCGCAACCGGTGGTCGAGGCGCCGCGGTCGCGGACCCCGGAGGAGGCGCGCCGGTTCATGTCGGCGCTGCAGGCCGGCACCGCCCGGGGCCGCCGGGCGGCTGCCGAGGGCGCCGACCCGATTCATGAGGCACGCCAGACCGCCCCCGCACCCACCGGCGCCGCCGCCGAACCCACCGGTCCGGCCGAAGCCGCGTCTCCTGCCGGTCCCGCCGCTTCCACCGGGCCGGTCGGCGGCGAGGCGCCGGTGGTTGCCCCGGGCACCGCTGACTCCGCCGACGGCGCCGCGGCGGCGGGTGCCGCGGCGGGTCGGCCGGTCGACGACGACCGCACGGCCGTCCTGCCGGCGGCCACCGAATCCCTGACCGTGACTGAGAGGGACGCCTGATGCTGCAGCCGACGAGGCAGAGTGCCGATCTCGACTGGTTGCTCGACGAGTTGGTGGACCGGCTGCCAGCCGCCCGCGAGGCGGTGGTGCTGTCGGCCGACGGGCTCCTGCTCGGCGCGTCCGCCGGGCTGGACCGGGCGGACGCGGAGCACCTGTGCGCGCTCGCCTCCGGTCTGTCCAGCCTGGCCCGGGGGGCGAGCCGGCACGTCGCGGGCGGACCGGTCCGGCAGACCGTGGTGGAGATGGAGTCGGCGTACCTGCTCGTCACGGCGGCCGGGCAGGGGGCCTGCCTGGCCGTGGTCAGCGAGGCCGACGCCGACATCGGCCTGGTGGCGTACGAGATGGCGATGCTGGTGACCCGGGTGGGGGAGAACCTGACCGCCCCGGCCCGGTCGGCGGCGGGAGCGGCCGATGCGGACTGAGTCGCCCGGGCCGCAGCACGAGTGGCTGGACGGCGACGCCGGCCCCGTGGTGCGGCCCTACACGCTCACCGGGGGGCGGGTCCGGTCGGCCGTCGACGGCTTCGACCTGGTCGCGTTCGTGCTGGCCGAGCCCGGCGCCGACCTGGCCGCCCATCCGGAGCTGCAACCGGAGCACCGCCGACTGGTCGAGCTGGCCGGCCGGCCGGTCCCGGTGGCCGAGCTGGCGGCCGACCTCGATCTCGCGGTCGGCGTGGTCCGGGTGCTGCTCGGTGACCTGCTGGCCCGGGGCGTGGTCGCCGTGCACCAGCCGCCGCGCACCACGTACCTGCCCGACAACGACATCCTCAAGGCGGTGGTCAGTGGACTCCGTGCGCTATGACGGTGAGCGGGCCCGGATCCCGCTCGCCCTGAAGATCCTCATCGCCGGGGGCTTCGGCGCCGGCAAGACGACGCTGGTCAGCGCGCTGAGCGAGGTCCGGCCGCTGCAGACCGAGGAGGTGCTGACCGGGGCCGG
Organism: Micromonospora sp. S4605; assembly: GCF_003176715.1. Lineage (NCBI taxonomy): Bacteria > Bacillati > Actinomycetota > Actinomycetes > Micromonosporales > Micromonosporaceae > Micromonospora > Micromonospora sp. S4605. The sequence goes on along the minus strand of NZ_QGSW01000132.1, from coordinate 8,918 downwards.
GGTCGGCACCGACGACCTGTCCGGGGTGGAGACCAAGTCGACCACCACGGTGGCGATGGACTTCGGTCGGATCACCATCAACGAGGACCTGCAGGTCTACCTCTTCGGCACCCCCGGCCAGGACCGCTTCTGGTTCCTCTGGGACGAGCTGGCCTTCGGTGCGCTCGGCGCGGTGGTGCTCGCCGACACCCGGCGACTGGCCGACTGCTTTCCGTCGATCGACTACTTCGAGCAGCGGGGCATCCCGTTCGTGGTCGGGGTGAACTGCTTCGACGGCGGACGCCGGTTCAGCCTGGAGACCGTACGCCAGGCCCTCGACCTGGACCCCGAGGTGCCGTTGGTGCTCTGCGACGCCCGGGACCGGCAGTCCGGCAAGCTGGTGCTGATCGAGCTGGTCGAGCACGTGGCCCGGCAGCGCGGCGAGCCGGTGCCGGCGGCCTGACCACGCGAGCGCGGCGCTCCGGCGGCCCTCGGCGGCCCCGGCGACCCCGGCGATGCGGGAGCGACCGGACGGGTCGGCCGGGAATCGGTGCGGCGAATCGCGGCTAACGGTCGGGCATTGCGGGAACCCTCTGATTGGATCGACGCAGGAGCGGGCGGAGGGTGGACTGGTGACAGGTCAGGGCACGATCGTCCACGTCGGCGGCTACACGGAGCACAGCGGCGGCCGGGCCACGGGCATCGTGGCGGCCCGGCGGGATCCGGACTCCGGCGAACTCACCCCGCTGGGCACGGTCGCGGTCACCCCGTCGCCGTCGTTCCTCGCCCGGCACCCCGCCCTGCCGGTGCTCTACGCCGTCAACGAGCTCTCCACCGGTGAGGTCAGCGCCTGGCGGGTCGCGCCGGACGGCGGGCTCACCCCGCTCGGTGTCCAGCTCAGCGGCGGTGTCGAGCCCTGCCACCTGGCGGTCGCCCCGGACGGGCGGCACCTGTTCGTGGCCAACTACGGCGACGGCAGCGTGGCGGTGCTCCCGCTCGACCCGCAGGGGGTGCCCGGCGAGCGCACCGACCTGGTGCAGCACGAGGGGCACGGCGCCGACCCCCGGCGTCAGGACCGGGCGCACGCCCACATGGTCTCGCCGGACCCGGGGCGCGGGCCGCTGCTCGCGGTCGACCTGGGCACCGACTCGGTCTACCGGTACGACCTGGACGTCGCCACCGGACGGCTGGTGCCCCGGGCGCCCCGGGTGCGTACCCGTGCCGGGACCGGCCCCCGGCACCTGGCCCGGCACCCGGACGGCGGGCGCTGCTACCTGGCCGGCGAGCTGGACGCCTCGGTCACCGCGTACGAGCTGACCGCCGACGGCACGCTGCACCAGCGGGGTCGGGTCGAGGCCAGCGAACGGACCGGGCACGTGCAGCCGTCCGAGATCGCGGTCGGGCCGGACGGGCGCTTCCTGTACGTGGCCAACCGCGGGGTGGGCACCGTCTCGGTCTTCGCCCTCGCCGGCCAGCTGCCGGAGCTGGTCGCCGAGGTGGACACCGGTGGGGAGTGGCCGCGGCACTTCGCGCTGATCGGGGCGCATCTCTACGTGGCCGACGAGCGGGCCGACATGGTCCGGGTGTTCCGGGTCGATCCGGCCACCGGCGTACCGGCCCCGGTGGGCGAGCCGGTGCCGCTGCCGAGCCCCACCTGCGTGCTGCCCTGAGCTAGCCGGGAAGCCTTGTTCGGCAACGCCTTGAGGCTGACCAATCACTCAGCGTCGGGAAACGGTGATCAACTGTATCTCCTCCGTAACTTTCGTCCGAACGGTTATGGCAGTCACCCCTTCGGATACGCAAGATGGTCTGCGTGTCAGCAGGCCGCCATCGCATGCGTTCGAATCTCAACGGAGCCGCCGCCGCAGCAGCGGTCGGCGTTCTCGTCGTCTCCGCGGGGGGCTGGTTCGGCTATCAGCAGCTCTCCGGGCCGGACTGCTCGGGCAAGGTCGAGCTCTCCGTCGCGGTGGCCACGGAGCTCGCGCCCGCCGTCAGCGGAGCCGCCGACCAGTGGGTCAAGGACGGCGCGGCGGTCGGCGGCACCTGCATCGCGGTGACGGTGACGGCCTCCGACCCGGTCGAGGTGGCCGCCACGGTGGCCGCCAAGCACGGCGCCGTGCTGGCCGGCGTCGGCCAGGCCAGCGGCACGGCGGTCAGCCCGGACGTCTGGATCCCGGATTCGTCCACCTGGTTGGCCCGGCTCAAGGACGGCGGCGCGACCGCGTTCGACCCGGCCAACGGGGCGTCCATCGCGCGCAGCCCGGTGGTCGTGGCGGTGCCCGAGCCGATCGCCACCTCCCGGCTCGGCTGGCCGGACAAGAAGCTGACCTGGAACAACCTGCTCGGTCAGCTGAAGAGCGACAAGCCGCTGAACACCGGGATCGTCGAGCCGACCACGGACGCGGCCGGGCTCTCCGGGCTGCTGTCGCTGACCGCCGCCGCTGCGGCCGCCGGCGGACCGGAGGCGCAGAAGGACACCGTCGGGGCGCTGCGCGCGCTGGCCAACAGTCGCTCGAAGCTGCGCCAGGACCTGCTGGCCCGGTTCCCGACCTCGCCGGATCCCACGACGATCGCCAGTGGCCTCGGCGCCGCGCCGCTCTCCGAAGAGGACGTGATCGCCTACAACAAGAAGAAGCCGCCGGTCCCGCTGGCCGCGCTCTACCTGGAGCCGGCACCGATGCCGCTGGACTACCCGTACGCGGTGCTGCCCGGTATCGAGCCGGCCAAGGCGTCAGCGGCCCGGGTGCTCTTCGAGGTGCTCACCCAGTCGACGTTCCGCAACCGGCTGGCGACGCAGTCGCTGCGCTCGCCGGACGGCAACTGGGGCGCGGGCTTCGAGGCGCCGGTGGGCGCGCCGAGCCCGGCGGGGGGCGCGCCGGCGCCCCCGACCGCGGGCGGCACCGCCGCCGGCGGGCTGGACGCCGCCGCGATCGGCAGCGCGGTCTCCAGTTGGGCGATCGCCACCCAGTCCGGCCGGATGCTGGCCGTCATCGACGTCTCCGGCTCGATGAAGGCCGAGGTGCCCACCGCCAACAACGCCACCCGGCAGCAGGTCACCGTCGAGGCGGCCCGCCGCGGTCTGACCCTCTTCGACGACTCCTGGTCGATCGGGCTCTGGACCTTCTCCACCAACCTCGACAACAGCCGCGACTACCGGCAACTGGTCCCCATCGGCCGGCTCTCCAGCAGGCGTGGCCAGCTGGAGCAGGCGCTCGGCGGCATCCGGTCCTCCAGCGGTGACACCGGCCTCTACGACACCATGCTCGCCGCCTACAAGAACGTTCAGGAGGGCTGGGAGGCGGGCCGGGTCAACTCCATCGTCCTCTTCACCGACGGCAAGAACGAGGACGCCAACGGCATCTCCCAGCAGAAGCTGCTCTCCGAGCTCAACAAGATCAAGGACCCGGAGCGGCCGATCCAGGTCGTGATCATCGGTATCGGCGACAAGGTCAGCAAGGCCGAGCTGGAGTCGATCACCAAGGTCACCGGCGGCGGCGCCTTCGTCACCGAGGATCCGACCAAGATCGGCGAGATCTTCCTCAAGGCGATCGCGTTGCGCAAGGCGCCCGCCTGAGCCTTCGGACAGCCTGAAAAGGGCCCGTCGTACCGCTGCATCCGGTACGCCGGGCCCTTTCCGCATCCCGGCCCGGTCGGGAAAAGTGACGGCAATACGTCCGAAGCAATCGGCCACCACAGTTGTCGGGGCAGGATGTCGTTCGTGCTCCCGCACCGCCGGTCCCGCGATCCGGGCCGGCCGCCACCCGGGGGCCGCCGGCGACCAATGTGGGAGGTTCGGTGACCTCGGCGACGCTGTTGACCCCCGCGCGGACGTCGGCGCGCCCGGACGGGTCGCCGTCCGGCCTGGTGGCCCGCGCCGACGAACGGGCCTACGTCCGCGTGCTGGTGGTGCTGGACGCCAGCATCCTGACGGTCGCCGTGCTGATCGGCTACGTCGCCCGGTTCGGCGAGGACGTCCCGACCGGCTCCCGGATCCCGTACGTGCTGGTGGCGCCCGGGGTGGTGCTCGCCTGGCTGGTCTCGCTCAAGGCGCTCGGCTGCTACGACGACCGGGTGCTCGGCTACGGGGCGGACGAGTACCGCCGGGTCAGCGCGGCCAGCCTGCGCCTGGCCGGCGGGGTCGCGATCGCCGGCTACGTCGCCGACGTCGGCATCTCCCGGGGCTTCCTGGCCGTCTCCTTCGCCGTCGGCACCCTCGGGCTGGAGGTGGCCCGGTTCGCCGCCCGCAAGCGGCTGCACCGGGCCCGGTCCCGGGGCGCCGGCTGGTCGCGCAGGGTGCTGGTGGTCGGCGACACCGCGCACGTGCTGGAACTGGTGCACACGCTGCGCCGCGAGCCGTACGCCGGCTACCACGTGGTCGGCGCGTGCATCCCGGACGCGCTGCTGGCCCCGGTCGCGCAGCGGCTGGGCGACGTGCCGGTGGTCGGCTCCTTCCGGGGCATCCCGGAGGCGGCCACCGCGATCGGCGCGGACACCGTCGCCGTCACCGCCTCCGGCGAGCTGACCGCGACCCGGCTGCGCCGGCTGGGGTGGCAACTGGAGGGCACCGGCATCGACCTGGTGGTCGCCCCGGCGCTGACCGACGTGGCCGGCCCGCGCATCCACACCCGGCCGGTGGCCGGGCTGCCGCTGATCCACGTCGAGGCGCCCGAGTTCCGGGGCGTCCGGAAGCTGGTCAAGGGCCTCGTCGACCGGTCCGCCGCCGCGCTGGCCGTGGCGCTGCTGCTGCCGCTGCTGGCGCTGATCGCGCTGGCCATCCGGCTGGACAGCCGGGGGCCGGCGCTGTTCCGGCAGGTCCGGGTCGGCCAGGGCGGCCGCGAGTTCGGGGTGTTCAAGTTCCGCACCATGGTGGTGAACGCGGACGCCCTGCTGGCCGAGTTGACCGCCCGGAACGAGACCGACGGTCTGATGTTCAAGATGCGTGACGATCCCCGGGTCACCCGGATCGGCCGGCTGCTGCGGAAGTGGTCCCTGGACGAGCTGCCACAGCTGGTCAACGTCCTGCTCGGGCAGATGAGCCTGGTCGGCCCCCGACCGCCGCTGCCCGCCGAGGTGGCCCGCTATGAGGGCGACGTGGCCCGCCGGCTGCTGGTCAAGCCGGGCATGACCGGGCTCTGGCAGGTCAGCGGCCGGTCCGACCTGAGCTGGGAGGACGGCATCCGGCTGGACCTCTACTACGTGGAGAACTGGTCGCTCGCCGCCGACCTGACCATCCTGTGGAAGACGTTCGGCGCGGTGCTGCGCAGCCGGGGGGCGTACTGACCGCCGGGACCGGGGTCACGGCTGCGGGCCGGTCCAGTCCAGGCAGACCACCACGGCGTCGTCCACCAGGTCGCCGGCGACGAACGCGCGCAGGTCGCCGATCAGCGAGCGGACGGCGTCCAGCGGCTCCATCCGGCCGGTCCGGCGCAGAAACCGGTCCAGCGCGGTCTCGCCGTACCGGACGTTCTGCCCGGTGGCGTCGATCACCCCGTCGCTGACCACGAAGAGCCGGTCGCCGCGGCGCAGCTCGAGGTGCTGCTCCCGGTAGTCGGTCGCCTCGAACATGCCGAGCGGGAACTGCTCCTCCAGCGGCTGCTCGGTCACCTCACCCTCGCGGAGCAGCACCAGCCGGGGCGAGCCGGCGTCGACCACGGTCAGCAACCCGGTACGCAGCTCCAGCTGCATCAGCAGGGCGGCCAGGTGCTGGCTGCCCCGGTGCACGTCGTAGACGGCCTGGTCGGCCAGGGCGGCCTGGTCGGCCAGGCTCAGCCCGGCCCGCCGGGCGTTGCGCAGCGCGTAAGTGGCGAGCGTGGTGAGCATCGCCGCCTCGATGCCCTCGCCGGAGCCGTTGATGGTGGACAGCCAGAGCCGGTCGCCGTCGTCGGCCCAGTCGAAGCTGTCCCCGCGCACCGCGTACGCCGGCTCCAGCTGACCGGCCAGCCGGAACGCGGGGCGGGTGCGGCTGCGCCCGGGCAGCATCTCCCACTGCATCTCGGCGGCGAGGGTGAGTCGCCGACTGCGTCGGGCGGTCCGGTAGACGTCCGTGCCGGCGGAGACGGCCGCCAACTCGTGGGCCAGCGCGGTGGCGATCTCGGCCAGCCCGTCCAGCGCCGCCGGGTCGTCCGGCACCGGGGTGACCCGGAGCACCCCGCGCCGTTCCCCGCGCATGGAGACCGGCAGGTAGCCCACCTGCTCGGCGACGATCGGCGCCTGGTGGTCGAAGCAGCGCCAGGCCGGATGCCCCGGCGAGGTGACCGCCTCGCCGTCGTGCAGCGGCAGCAGCGCGGAGAGCCGGTAGTCGACCTGGAACAGCTCGGTGCCGGTCACGCCGTACGACCCGGCGAGCACGGCGGCGACCCGGTCCACCAGCAGGTCGGCCGGGGACTCGATGAGCGCGCGCCGGGCCTGGTCGACGGTTTCGCTCATCGTCGCTCCAATCACAAGCCCAAAGACCAGCAGAGGCGGAGTAGTCTCGGGCCCACCATGGCGGAACTGCACGGTCCACCGGGACCCGACACGAGTATGGCTGCCGAACTGGACGCGGCGGCGGGTGCCCTGCTGACCGTATGGGAGGCGGCGCGGGAACGCACGACCAGCCGGATCTCCGGTGCCCAGTTGCGCGCCGTGATGGTGGTCGAGCAGCAGGACGGGATCAACCTGCGCCGGCTGGCCACCGGTCTGGACATGCTGCTCTCCTCGGCGAGCCGGCTCTGCGACCGGCTGGTCGCCGCCGGGCTGCTGGAGCGCGAACCCGGCCGGTTCGACCGCCGGGAGATCTCGCTGCACCTCACCCCGGAGGCCCGCCGGCTCCTCGCCGAGCTGCGGGACGACCGCCGCCAGCAACTCGCCGCGATCCTGGCCGACATGACCCCCGCCGGCCGGCAGGCGCTGCTGGACGGGATGCGGGAGTTCGACGAGGCGGCCCGCCGGCGGGAGGTCCGCTCCGTCGAGCCGGTCGGCCCCTGGTCGCCCGAGGCCGCCGCGGCGGAGCGCTCGCTCGGGGTGCCGCCCGAGTGGCCGGGCGACCAGTCGGTGGCCCGCACCGCCTGACCGGCTGGCCGCCGCCGGCGCCCGCTGCCCCCGGCCGCCGCGGTACCGGTCCGCCGGCTCACCGGCCGGCCGGCTCCCGCTACCCGCCGACCGGCCCCGCTACCCGCCGACCGGCCCCGCTACCCGCCGACCGGCCCCGCTACCCGCCGCCGGGCCCCATCCCGGCGGGCCCGTCCCGGGGATCAGCCTTCGGCCGCCGCTACGGCGAGCATGGCGATGTCGTCCTGGCTCTGCCCGGCCAGCCAGTCGTCGACCAGCCGGAGCAGCCGGTCGACCAGCGCCGTCGGGGGCAGGCCGGCGGCTTCGCCGAGCGCCTGGCGCAACCGCCGCTCGCCGAACAGTTCGGCGCCCGCCGGCCCGCCGCGGGCCCCGGTCACCCCGTCGGTGTAGGCGAGCAACAGCTCACCCGGGGCGAGCCGGACCTCGGCTTCGGCGAACCGGGCCGCCGTCAGCGCGCCCAGCGGCATCCCGCCGACCCGGACCCGGCCGACCGTGCCGTCGGCCCGCACCACCAGCGGGTCCGGGTGCCCGCCACCGGCCACCCGGAGCCGGACGTCCCCGTCGGGCTCGGCCGCCACGCTGCCGAGCAGCAGGGTGGTGAACTGGCTGCGCGGGGTGGGCTGCGGCGTGTCCAGCAGCGCACGGTCGAGCAGCCGGATCAGCTCCAGCGGCCGCCGCTCGACCAGCCGCAGCGTCTGCAGCGACTGGCGGACCCGCCCGGTGAGCACGGCCGCGCCGACGCCCCGGCCGCAGACGTCGCCGAGGGCGAACAACGCGCCCTGCCCGACCCGGGAGACGTCGTAGAAGTCACCGCCGATGCGCAGCCGGTCGCCGGCCGCACGGTAGCCGCCGGCGAGGGCGACACCGGGCACCGTGGGCAGCTGGGGCGGGAGCAGGCTCTGTTCCAGCACCAGGGCCAGGTAGGCCTGTTCGCCGTAGAGCTCGGCGGCGCCGACGGCGGCCCCGGCCCGGGCCGCGTACTCCCGGGCCAGCTCGGCGTCCCGCCGGTCGAAACCGTCCCGGCCGGCGCGGCGGAGCAGGACCAGGGCGTTGGCCGGGCGACCCGTGCCGGGCATCGGGCAGACCAGCACCGGGCCGGGTCGGGCGAACTCGGGCGGAAGCACGGCGGCGAGCGCGGCCGGCTCGGCGTCCCGCCACGGGTCCGGGTCGGCGTCACCGCGCAGCGCTGCGCTCAGGCCCGGCAGCCCCGCCGGCACCGGGCCTTCGGTGGGCGCCGGGTCGCCGTCGGCGTACCGGATCCAGCGCGGCCGTTGGTCGGCCGGTAAGGGCGGCCGGTACAGCACCAGGGCCAGGTCGGCCAGGTAGGGCACGGGCAGGGTGGCGGCGGTGTGCAGCGTCCGGTCGCGGTGCAGGGACAGCCCGAGACGGCTGCCGGCCTGGGCCAGGAAACCGGTCCGGGTGCGCTCGGCGCGCAGCGCGTCGACGCGTGCCGACTCCTCGGTGACGTCCCGCACGTACCAGGCGTACCGGCCGCCGGTGAGGGCGCGCCGGGTGCCGCGCAGCCGCCGCCCGTGGTGCGTGGCGTCGAAGCCGTCCGTCCCGCTCCGGGCCGCCGCGGCCAGCGCCGGCACCGCGCAGCGGGTCAGGTCGGTACCGGGGGTGGCCTCGGGCAGCAGGTCGGCGGCGAGCGCGTTGGCCAGCGTGACCACCTGGTCGGCGCCGGTGGTCAGCACCGCCTCGGCCAGCCCGTCGAGCAGCTCACGGGCGAGTCGGGGGTCGGCCGGGAGCCGGCCGCCGCGGCGGCCCCCGGCGGCGGGGGGTGGCGCCCCGGCGCCGCCGTCCGGTCGAGTCGTGGTCACCGCCGGTCGCCGGGCGCTCCGGCCTGTCGACCTGTGGTCATGCTGGTCGAGCACTCCTCGGCTGGGGGT
>NZ_QGSW01000480.1:0-10315 GCF_003176715.1 Micromonospora sp. S4605 | reverse complement strand
GGGCTGGGGCGCTGCCAGGGCGGGACCCAGGCGGCGGCCTGGTCGGCCAGGGAGTCGCGGCGCTCCTCGTTGCTCATCGCGGTCGTCCCTCCGTCGATCCCGTCTCGTCCCCGTTCGCCCCGGCGGGCGCAGCCGGGTCGGACGCCGTCCCGGAGACGGCCGGCGGGGTGGGCGGCTCCCCGGCGCTCGCGTCCTCGGCCGGGGTGCCGGCGTACTCGTCGATGTGCAGGTCCGGGCCGCCCTCGGCGGGACCCGTCCAGCGTACGGTCAGCTCCTCCAGGGCCTGCTCCTGGACGAACGCGACCAGGCCCTCCCGGTAGAGCTCCAGCAGCGCCAGGAACCGGGCCACCACCTCCAGGGTGGCGTCGCAGTCGGCGCAGAGCAGGGAGAAGCTCGCCGTGCCGGCCCGGCGTAGCCGCTCGGTGATGATCGCCGCGTGTTCCCGGACGCTGACCCGGACCATGTGCACGTGGGCGATGGAGACCTCCGGCACCGGCTTCGGGGTCATCGCCCGGATCGCCAGTTTGAGCAGCCGCTGCGGGCCGATGCCGAGCACCAGTTCGGGCAGCGCCTCGGCGTAGCGGGGCTCCAGGGTGACCGCTCGCGGGTAGCGGCGGCCGCCGACCTCCTCCAGCGCGGCGATGTGCGCCGCGGCCTCCTTGTACGCCTTGTACTGCAACAGCCGGGCGAAGAGCAGGTCCCGCGCCTCCAGCAGGGCCAGGTCCTCCTCGTCCTCCACCTCGGCGGCGGGCAGCAGCCGGGCCGCCTTCAGGTCGAGCAGGGTGGCGGCGACGAGCAGGAACTCGCTGGCCTCGTCCAGGTCCCACGAGTCGCCCATGGCCCGGATGTACGCGATGAACTCGTCGGTGACCCGGTGCAGCGCCACCTCGGTGACGTCGAGCTTGTGCTTGCCGATCAGTTGCAGCAGCAGGTCGAACGGTCCGGTGAAGTTCGCCAGCCGGACGGTGAACCCGCCACCCCCGGCCGCGTCCTCCGTCGCCGCACCGGCAGCGTCCGCCGCCACGCCGTCAGGGACCGCCGCCACGCCCTCGGAGTCCGCCCGGGCGCTGTCGGTGGACGCCGCCGCGTCGTCGCTGGCCGCCGGAACCGCGCCCGTGGCGTCGACCGGGCCGGCGGGGTCCCCGGCCACGGCGGCGCCAGGGCCGGCGGCAGCGGCTGGCCGCTGCTCCGGCGCGGCGGGCGGGTCGAGGGGCGGCGCGGTCACCGGACGACCGTAGTCCACGGCCGGCACGGCCCCGCGCTCTGGTGGTGCACTCCGGGCTACCGCTCCGCCTGGGCGGCGATCACCTCACGGGCCAGCTGCCGGTAGTTGCGGGCGCCGGACGAGGCCGGGTCGAGCGTGGTGATCGGGGCGCCGGCGACGGTCGACTCGGGGAACTTGACGGTCTTGGTGATGACGGTCTGGTAGACCTTGTCGCCGAACGCCTCCACCACCCGCTGCAGCACCTGCCGGCAGTGGGTGGTGCGGCTGTCGTACATGGTGGCCAGGATGCCCTCGAGCTCCAGGTCGAAGTTGAGCCGCTCGCGGACCTTGTCGATGGTGTCCAGCAGCAGTGCGACGCCGCGCAGGCTGAAGAACTCGCACTCCAGCGGGATGAGCACGCCGTGCGCGACGGTCAGCGCGTTGATCGCCAGCAGGCCCAGCGAGGGCTGGCAGTCGATCAGGATGAAGTCGTACTCCTTGCGGATCGACTTGAGCACCCGGGCCAGGGCCATCTCCCGGGCGACCTCGTTGACCAGCTGGATCTCGGCGGCGGAGAGGTCGATGTTGGCGGGCAACAGGTGCAGCCCGGCCACGTCGGTCTTGATCAGTACGTCGTCGGCCGTGACGTCGTCCTGCATGAGCAGGTTGTAGACGGACAGGTCGAGGTTGTGCGGGTTGACCCCCAGCCCGACCGAGAGCGCGCCCTGCGGGTCGAAGTCGACCAGCAGCACCTTGCGGCCGTACTCGGCCAGCGCGGCGCCCAGGTTGATGGTCGTGGTGGTCTTGCCGACCCCGCCCTTCTGGTTGGCCATCGCGATGATCCGGGCCGGCCCGTGCCGGTCGGTCGGCATCGGCTCGGGGATCGGCTTGCGCATCGTGTAGGCGGCCGGATCCGCCGGACCCAGGTCGTTGCCGAGCGCGGCCTGCTGCTCGCGGAGCTCCGACGTCCACGTCTCGGCACGGTCACCGTTGCCAGCCATGTCCTCGTTGCCCCCTCCCGACGACCACCCGGCGTCGGAGCCGACCGACGTCCTTCGCGGCGCCGCTGCGCACCCCGGTCGCATCGCCCCGCCAGGTCCGCGCCGATGCCGACTGTACGCCACCGGCCAGCAGGGCGTTCGGCACCCGCTCGGCGTGTCGGCCGCCGCCCTTTCCGGCCGGCCCGGGCGGCCCGCTGCCGGCGGTCAGCCGCGGGCGCGGGGGTGGGCGGTGGCGTACACCTCGCGCAGCCGCTCGACGGTGACCAGCGTGTAGACCTGGGTGGTGGTGACCGAGGCGTGGCCGAGCAGTTCCTGCACCACCCGCACGTCCGCGCCGCCGTCGAGCAGGTGGGTGGCGTACGAGTGGCGCAGGGTGTGCGGGGAGACCGCGTGCGGGCCGTCGACCGGCAGGCCGGCCCGCTGCGCCGCGCGGCGCAGGATGGTCCAGGCGCCCTGCCGGGACAGTGCCCCGCCGCGGGCGTTGAGGAAGACCGCCGGGGTGCCCCGGCCGGCGGCGGCCAGCGCGGGCCGGGCCCGCACCAGGTAGGCGCGCAGCGCCTCGACCGCGTACCCGCCAATGGGCACCAGCCGGGTGCGCCCGCCCTTGCCGCGCAGCAGGGCGGTCCCCTCGGCCGGGTCGAGGTCGTCCACCGCGGCGCCGACCGCCTCGGAGATCCGCGCCCCGGTGCCGTACAGGAACTCCAGCAGCGCCCGGTCGCGCAGCGCGAGCGGCGCGCCCTCGCCGGTGGCGACCACCGGGCCGGCCGTCTCCAGCAGCCGCACCACGTCGTCGACCGGCAGCGCCCGGGGCAGCCGGCGCGGCGGGGTGGGCGGGCGCACGTCGCGGCTCGGGTCGGCCCCGGCCAGCCCTTCGCGCACCGCGAAGCGGTGCAGGCCGCGCACCGCGCTGGCGGCCCGGGCCGCGGAGGAGGCCGCCAGCGGCGGATGGCCGTCCTCGCCGGCGCGCAGCCGGGCCAGGTGCGACTCGACCAGGCCGGGGTCGACGGCGGCGAGGTCGGCGACGCCCGCCGCGGCCAGCGTGGCGAGGTAGCGGTCGAGATCCCGGCGGTACGACGCCAGGGTGTTCGCGGACAGTCCACGCTCGACCGTGAGGTGGTCGAGGTAGCCGCGCACGGCGCGGCACAGGGCCGGCGCGGGCTGCGTGCCCGCGCCGGCCCCGTCCGGTGTTCCGGTCAGCCCGCCGCCTCTCAGGCCAGCACGTCGTCCAGCGGGAGGACGTCCATGCCGTGCGCCTCGGCGACCGGGCCGTAGGTGACCTGGCCGGCGTGGGTGTTCAGGCCGAGCGCCAGCGCCGGGTCGCGGCGCAGCGCCTCGCGCCAGCCGTGGTTGGCCAGCTCCAGGGCGTACGGGAGGGTGACGTTGGTCAGCGCGTAGGTGCTGGTGTTCGGCACCGCGCCGGGCATGTTCGCCACGCAGTAGAAGATCGACTCGTGCACCCGGTAGACCGGGTCGGCGTGCGTGGTGGGGCGCGAGTCCTCGAAGCAGCCGCCCTGGTCGATGGCGATGTCGACGAGCACGCTGCCCGGCTTCATCCGGGAGACCAGCTCGTTGGAGATGAGCTTGGGCGCCTTCGCGCCGGGCACCAGCACCGCGCCGATGACCAGGTCCGCGTCCAGCACGGCCCGCTCGATCTCGTACGCGTTGGAGGCGACCGTCTGCAGGTGGCCCCGGTAGATGGCGTCGGCCTGGCGCAGCCGGGCGACGTTCTTGTCCAGCAGCAGCACCTCGGACTGCAGGCCGAGCGCGATGGCGGCGGCGTTCATGCCGGAGACGCCGGCGCCGATGACCACGGTCTTGGCCGCGTACACGCCGGAGACGCCGCCGGGCAGCACCCCCCGGCCACCCCCGGTACGCATCATGTAGAAGGCGCCGACCTGCGGGGCGAGCCGGCCGGCCACCTCGGACATCGGGGCGAGCAGCGGCAGCGACCGGTCGGGCAGCTCGACGGTCTCGTACGCGATGCCGGTGACCTTGCGGTCGAGCAGCGCGTCGGTGCACTCCTTCGACGCGGCCAGGTGCAGGTAGGTGAAGAGCACCTGCCCCTCGCGCATCCGGTGGTACTCCTCGGCGATCGGCTCCTTGACCTTGAGCACCAGGTCGGCGGCGTCCCAGACCTCGTCGGCGCTGGCCAGGATCTTCGCGCCGGCGGCGGCGAACTCGTCGTCGGTGATGGTGGAGCCGACGCCCGCGCCGGACTCGACGAAGACCTCGTGGCCGTGGCGGGTGAACTCGTTGACGCCCGCGGGCGTGATCGCCACCCGGTACTCGTGGTTCTTGACCTCGCGGGGGATTCCGACCTTCACGATGCAGACACCTTCCTTCGGGGCCGCTCTCCCCCGACTGCTCGGTGCCACGGCGGCCCCATTGCCACCGCGGTCCACCGGTCCCGCCGGCGGCAGTCTAGGCGCGTCGGCACCCGTCGGGGGCCAGCACAGTGACATCCGGTGACCACCGACGCTGACGAAGTGTCAGGCGTCGCCTCGGCCGGCGGGGGTACGCCGCCTCAGCCGTCAGGACAGTGTTCGTCCATTATCGTCCCACTCGTTGGGTACCGCTGCGGACAGGACGAGAGTCGATCACTAAGGTGTCGCCTCATGACCACTCCTCCTTACCAGCCCGGCTATCCCGCGGGCGTTTCCGACAAGAGCAAGGTGATCGCCGGTGTCCTGCAGATTCTGCTGGGCGGCTTCGGCGTCGGCCGCTTCTACATGGGCGACACCAAGACCGGCGTGATCCAGCTGGTCGTCACCCTGGTGACCTGCGGCCTCGGCAGCATCTGGGGCCTCATCGACGGCATCCTGATCCTGGTCAACGGTGGCGTCGACGGGCAGGGTCGCCCGCTGCGCGACTGACCCGACCCCCGGGACGACGAAAGGGGCCGTGCGGCGTACCGCACGGCCCCTTTCCACGTCCTACCGGCGGACCGGCCCGACGTCCCGCTCAGCCCGGCACCGGGGCGTCCGCCCGGCGCAGCACCGACCAGCCGGCGTCCCGGGCCCGGGCCGCGGCGAGCAGGCCGGCGACGCAGGACGCGTTGGTGATCTCGCCGGCCAGCACCATGCCGACCGCCTCGTCCAGGTCCAGCCGGACCACCTGCAGGTCGGCCTCCTCGTCGCGGCGCTCGTGCCGCGACTCGGCCGGCACGTCGGTCAGCTCGCGGGCCAGGAAGACCCGGACCAGCTCGTTGGTGAAGCCCGGCGAGCTGTGCAGGTCGACCAGCACGTCCAGCCGCCCGGCGACGAGGTCGACCTCCTCGGCCAGTTCCCGGGCCGCCGCGGCGGCCAAGTCCTCGCCGGTGACGTCGGTCAGTCCGGCGGGCAGCTCCCACAGGTGCCGCCCGACCGGGTGCCGGTACTGCCGGATCAGCACCACCTGGCCGGCGGCGTCGAGCGCCACCACGGCCACCGCCCCGACGTGCCGGACGTAGTCGCGCACCGCGGTGCCGCCGCCCGGCATGGTCACCTCCTCGCTGACCACGTCGAAGATCCGCCCCCGGTAGCGCTCTTCGCGGGAGCGCACCTGGTAGCGGTGCTCGACGGCGCTCATGAGGCGGACGCCGCCTTGGTGGCGGCCGAGCCGCCGTTCTGGGCGGCCGCGTTCGCCGCCGCCTCCAGGTCGACCGGGAGCTGGTCGGCCTCGGAGTAGGTCACCGCCGCCTTGACGAACGCGGCGAAGAGCGGGTGCGGCCGGGTGGGCCGGCTCTTCAGCTCCGGGTGCGCCTGGGTGGCCACGAAGAACGGGTGCATGCTCCGGTCCAGCTCGACGAACTCGACCAGCCGCCCGTCCGGGGAGGTACCCGAGATGTGCAGGCCGGCCTTGGTCAGCGCGTCGCGGTAGGCGTTGTTCACCTCGTACCGGTGCCGGTGCCGCTCGCTGACCTCGGTGCTGCCGTACGCCTCGGCGACCAGCGACCCCTCGGCGAGCCGCGCCGGGTACGCCCCGAGCCGCATGGTGCCGCCCAGGTCGCCCTTGCCGGCGACGATGTCCTCCTGGTCGGCCATGGTGGCGATGACCGGGTGCTTGGCCTCCTCGTCGAACTCCAGCGAGTTGGCGCCGTCCAGCCCGGCCAGGTGCCGGGCCACCTCGATGGTCATGCACTGCAGGCCGAGGCAGAGCCCGAGCAGCGGGACGCCGTTCTCCCGGGCGTAGCGGGCCGCGCCGATCTTGCCCTCGATGCCGCGCACGCCGAACCCGCCGGGGATGACGATGCCGTCGACGCCGGCCAGGGCGGCCGCAGCGCCGGACGGGGTGACGCACTCGTCGCTGGGCACCCAACGCAGCTGCACCCGGGCCCGGTGGCCGAAGCCGGCCGCCCGGATCGCCTCGCTGACCGACAGGTACGCGTCGGGCAGGTCGACGTACTTGCCGACCAGCGCGACGGTGACCGTGTGCCGGGGCTGGTGCACCCGGTCCAGCAGGTCGTCCCAGCTGCTCCAGTCCACGTCCCGGAAGGAGAGGCCGAGCCGGCGCACCACGTACGCGTCCAGCCCCTCCCGGTGCAGCACCTTCGGGATGTCGTAGATGCTCGGCGCGTCCGGGGCGGCGGTGACCGCCTCCCGGTCGACGTCGCAGTAGAGCGAGAGCTTCTGCTTGACCTTGTCCGGGATGTCCCGGTCGCAACGCAGCACCAGCGCGTCCGGCTGGATGCCGATGCTGCGCAGCTGGGCCACCGAGTGCTGGGTCGGCTTGGTCTTCAGCTCGCCGGAGGGCGCCAGATAGGGCACCAGCGAGACGTGCAGGTAGAAGCAGTTGTCCCGGCCCAGGTCGTGGCGGACCTGCCGGATCGCCTCGAGGAACGGCAGCGACTCGATGTCGCCGACCGTGCCGCCGACCTCGGTGATCACGACGTCCGGCACCTGGCCGTCGTCGTCCGGGTCGGCCATGGCCAGGATCCGGGCCTTGATCTCGTTGGTGATGTGCGGGATGACCTGGACGGTGTCGCCCAGGTACTCGCCGCGCCGCTCCTTGGCGATCACCGCCGAGTAGATCTGGCCGGTGGTGACGTTCGCCTTGCCGGAGAGCGCCCGGTCCAGGAACCGCTCGTAGTGGCCGACGTCGAGGTCGGTCTCGGCACCGTCCTCGGTGACGAAGACCTCGCCGTGCTGGAACGGGTTCATGGTGCCCGGGTCGACGTTGAGGTAGGGGTCGAGCTTCTGCATCACCACGCGCAGCCCGCGCGCGGTGAGCAGGTTGCCGAGGCTGGAGGCGGTGAGGCCCTTACCCAGCGAGGAGGCGACGCCCCCGGTGACGAAAATGTGCCTGGTCGTCCGTGCTGAAGGGGCCAAGGCCTGCTCCCGTGTCGTCTGTCGCGGTCGTGCAGACCGCCGTGCCGATCAGCCAAGTGATCACGCGATCCACGGGATTCCACGGTAACACCTCACCGGCGGTGTGCCGGTGCCGCACCCGAGGTACGCGCCGGTCGGGGTCGGCCCGGAGCCGCCGGTCAGGACGTCGCGACCTCGGTGGACGACCGGGCGGCGCGGCCCCGCTCCCCCGGCCGCGGCTGGTCGGCCGCCGCCCCGGACGGCCGCCCGCCCGCCTCCGCACCGGGCGCGGACGATAGTCCGCCCGACTCGGCAGCCGGCGTGGACGGGGAGCCGGACGGGTCCGCGGCGGCGTCGGTCGACGAGCGCGCCGCGCCCGGCACGGCGCCCGCCGGGCCCTCGTCGCGCTGCCCGCCGGCCTCCGGCCGGGTCCGGTCGGTGGAGTGGTCCAGCACCCGCAGCGCGGACAGCGCCGCCATCGGCACCACCAGCGCCCCGGCCGCCCCGGCCACGTCCAGCGCCGACCCGCCCAGCACCCCGCCGATCACCGCGGCGACGGCGGTGCCCGCCATCGCCGCCCGGACCGCCGGGTAGATGCCGAACAGCCGCATCAGCCCACCCCACGGCTGGAGCAGGGCGAACCACACCAGCAGCGCGCCGGCCAGCGCCAGCACGGTCAGCGGGCTGTTGACCAGCGTCTCCACGTTTGCCGAACTCGCCCGGTGCACGGTCAACCCGCCGGTGCCGTCGCCCAGCGCGGCCAGGAACCGGCCCAGGCTGCCCCGCTCCGGTGCGGGCCGGCGCAGGTCGAGCAGCGCCAGGCCGACGGTCACCGCCAGCCCGGCCATCGCCGCCCAGGCCAACCGGCTCACCGTCAGCCACCCGCCGGCGCTGATCACCGCGGCCACGCTCACCCCGGCGGTCAGCGCGATGGCGCCGATCGGGTCGGCGCCGAGGTAAGGGCTGCCGACGACCACCACGGCAGCGCTGCCGACGGTGGCCACCACGGCCGGACGCCAGGAGCGGCGTACCCGCTGGGCCAGCCAGCCCGCGCTGAGCAGCGCGCCGGCCACGAACGCGCCGAGCCCGACGGTGCCCAGCCCGGCGTACCGGCCGCCCTCCAGGGCCGAGTAGCCGACCACGCCATTGAGCTGCAACCGGGCGCCGGTGACCACGTCCAGCCCGACGGTCAGCGTGGTCAGCCCGGCCACCGCGCCGAGCGGGCCGAGCGTCGCCGGGTAGCCGGGGGTGAGCCGGACGGCGGCGGTCGCCCCGACCACCAGCAGGACGGTCACCCCGGCGAACCAGGCGCCCGCGTGCTCGCCGCGCCACCAGGGCACCACGTCGGCGAGCAGGGCCGCCGGCACGGCCAGCGCGGCGGCGATCAGCAGCACCTCGACCACCGCCACCACCCGCCGGGACACCGGTTCCGGGCCGTACGGGCCGGCGTGCCGGCGGGCCCGGCGCAGCATCGGCAGCACGGCCAGGCCGAGCAGCAGCTGGGCGGCGGCGAGCAGGGTGAAGAACCAGCCGGCGACCCGCCGCTGGGCGGCCGCCTCCCGGTCGGCGTCGGCCGGTTGGGCGATCGCGGTCGCCAGGTCGGCCGGCCGCCCACCCACCGACTCGGCGGGCCGGCCCAGGAAGGGCCGCTCGGGCATCGGCCGGCCCAGCGCCGCGAGCGCGGTCGGCGCGAGGTCGACCAGTTGCAGGTAGCCCTCCCGACCGGTGCTCGCCGAGGTGAGCCAGCCGCCCTCCCAGCCCGGCCCGTCGGCGACCGCCACGTGCAGCCGGGACGGCAGGTCGGTGTCGGAGACCCCGGCGACCAGCACCAGCGAGCGCGGCGGGCGGGCGGCGAGCACCCGGGCCAGTTGGGCGTCGGCCGCCCGGGCCGCCTCCTGCCGGGCCGCCGGATCCTCGCCGGCCACGGTGCCGAGGTCGACGATGCTCAGCACGCAGGAGCCGAGCAGCACGGCCGGGTCCGGCGGCAGCGCCGGGGCGTACCGGTCGACCCGGCCGAACGGCCGGGCGGCGGCCACCGCCGCCCCCGGCCCGACCGCCACCGAGCAGCGCACCGACTCGGACAGCGAGCCCGGGACGGTGCCCCACGGCAGCCGCTCCTGGTTGTGCAGCACGACGCTCTCCTGGTCGGGCAGGTTCGCGCCGATGCCGTCCGGCTGCTCCACGGTGACCGCCGCCGGCGGGCACCCGCCGACCTGTCGGCTGCCGTTCCACGCCGCGTAGCTGCCCGCGCCGAGGGTCAGCCAGCCGTCGACCGGACAGGTCGGCCGGTGCGCGGAGCGCACCGACAGCGAGCCGATGGAGCCCCGCTGGGCCATCCGCCACAGCGTCGGGGTGGTCTGCGGGTCGACGTCCTCCCAGCGCAGCCCGGCCACCCCGGCCAGCACCACGTAGTCGGCGCTGCGACCGGGGGCCTCCGTCGCCGGCCGGGCCGCCAGCGCGGTGACGCCGAGCGCCACCACGACCAGGGTGAGCAGGGCGGGGGCGAGTCTGCGCAGCATCACCGGCGTCCCGTCGAGGGGGTGTCGGCGCCGGGGGTGGCCGGGCCGGCGACGTCCGGGGCCAGCTCGGCGTAGAGGGCGGCGAGCTGGGCCAGGGTGTCCGCCTCGGTGGGCCAGTCGGCGGCCCGGGCGGCGCCCCGGCGGGCCAGGTCGGCGCGGCGGGCCGGGTCGTCGAGCAGCCCGCGCACGGCCGCATCGACCTCGTCCACGTCGCCCGGCGGCACCAGCACCGCGGCGTCGCCGACCAGCTCGGGCAGGCCGCCGACGGCGGTGGCCACCAGCGGTACGCCAGCCCGCAGCGCCTCC
>NZ_QGSW01000334.1:0-10442 GCF_003176715.1 Micromonospora sp. S4605 | reverse complement strand
GGGTCCGGCCGGTGCCCGCGCTGGTCGCGGCGATCGTGCTGGCGGCGGGCGTCGCCGTCGCCGGCTGGTACGCCGACCGCGCTGCCGACCGCCGCGACGCCGCCGTACGGCAGGCACTGGCCACCGCTCCGGCGGCCGCCAAGGCCATCTTCTCGTACGACTACCGGACCTTCGACGACAGCGTCGCCAACGCCCGGACCTTCACCACCGGCGCCTTCGCCGACGAGTACGCGCAGACCACGGCGACGTTGAAGCAGACCGCCACCAAGCAGCAGGCGGTGGTGCTGGCGGAGGTCACCTCGACCGGCGTGGTTACCGCCACCGCCGACCGGGTGGAACTGCTGGTCTACCTCAACCAGTACCGGCGCAACGTCACCACGGCGGGGGAGAAGGTGGACCAGAACCGGGTAGTGCTCACCCTGGAGCGGGTCGACGGCGACTGGAAGGTCACCCGGGCCACCGCCGTCTGACCGTCGCCGACGCCGGCCACGGCAACGCGGCCCAGCGGGATCCGGACTGTCGCCGCCGGCTCGACTAGGCTTTGCGCACAGGCGACGGTGGCGGGAGGCGACCGTGGGCAGGGAGAGCTGGCTCGACGTGGATCCGGCGGGCCTGGCGGGCCTGGCGGACCGGATGACCGGTGTCGCGGAGCGCCTGGCGGCGGTCGAGTGGCCCGACAGCGGCGAGTTGCCCGCGACGGCGGGCCCGGACGGTCGGCCGCTGCGCGAGGCGGCGACGCGCTGGCTGGACGAGCTGCCCCGCGCCGCCGGCGAGCTGCGGGAACTCGCCGGCATCGTCCGACAGGTCGCGGGTTCGGTGCGAACGGTGGACGAGGAGATGGCAGCCCAGCTGACCCGCCTGCTCCGGGACGTCTCCGATGGCCGGTGACCTCCACCGGCGGCTGGCCGGAGCCGCCACCGACGCGGCCGACCGGTGGGCGGACGCGGCCCGGGCCGCCGGGCAGGCCGCGGACGAGCTCCATCGGGTGCACCGTGACCTGCCCGCGCACTGGCGGACCGGGGTCGGGCTCGACAACGTCGATGAGACGCTGCGCCGCCTGGTCCGGCGCCTGGAGGACGCCCACGACACCTACCGGGCCGTCGCCGAAGCGCTGGCGATCCGGGACCGGGAGGTGGCCCGGGCCGAACAGCTGATCAGCCGGACGGTGGCCGAGGCGCACCAGGTGGGGCTCGTCGTCACGCCGGACGGCGAGGTCGTCGCGCCGGCCGCCGGCGCCGCGCCGATGGCGGTGCGGGCGCTCGCCCGGCGGCTCTCCGCCGCGCTCGCCGAGGCGATGGCCCACGCCGAAGCGGCGCGGGCCCGCGCCGCCGACGTCCTCGCCTCGCTGGCGGCGTCCCGCTGACCCCGGCGGGGGCGCTGACCCCGGCGGGGGCACCGACCCGCCGGGAGATCAGGACTCGGCGAGGGCGGTCTGGATGAGTCGGGCACCGTCGCGGCGGCGCACCAGTGTGCCGCGACCGGGTGGCATCGGCTGCGGCCGGAGGGTGCCCAGCACCTGCCCCTCCTCGCGGTTGCCCGACATCAGCAGCCCGGGTGAGTCCAGCTCGCGCAGCCGCTGGAGCACCGGCTCGTAGAGCGCCCGGGCTAGGCCGCCGACCCGGCGGGCGAGGATCAGGTGCAGGCCGATGTCGCGGGCCTGGGGCAGCAGATCGTGCAGCACGCTGAGCGGGTTGTTGCCCGCCGACGCCACCAGGTCGTAGTCGTCCACCAGGATGAACAGTTCCGGCCCCCGCCACCAGCTACGGGTCCGTAGCTGCTCCGTCGTGACGTCCGGGCCGGGCAGCCGGTTCGTCATGGCCTCCCGGATCGAGGCGAGCGCCTGGGCGAAGCCCTGGTTGGACGGTGCGTACTCGAGGAGGTGCTCGGCAGGCACGGCGCCGAGCAGGCTGCGACGGTAGTCGGCGACCACCAGCCGGGCCTCGGCCGGCGTACGGCGTGCCACCAGCTGTTGGGCGACCAGCCGGAGCAGGTTGCTCTTGCCGCACTCCGCGTCGCCGAACACGGTCAGGTGCGGGTCGCTGTCCAGGTCGAGGTAGACCGGCGCGAGCGAGGCCTCGTCGACGCCGATCGGCAGGCCCGCGGCGGACGGGTCGCTCACCTCGTTCAACTCCGCCCGGGTGAGGCGGCGCGGCAGCATCCGCACCGGCGGCGCGGCCCGGCCCGGCCAGGCCTCGGCGACCTGGTCCGCCAGCGCGGCCGTCGCCTCGGCCAGGTCGTCGACGCTGTGCTTGCCGTCGAGGCGGGACAGGGCGGTGAGGAAGTGCAGCCGGTCCCGGGTCAGGCCGCGGCCCGGCGCCGCCTCCGGGACGTTAGCCGCGGTCCGCCGGTTGAACTCCGACTCGTTGGGATCACCGAGCCGCAGCTCCAACTTGGTGCCGAGCAGGTCGCGCATGCTGAGCCGCAGCTCCGACCAGCGGATGGCGGTGAGCACCACGTGCACGCCGTACTGGAGCCCGCGCTGGGCGAGGAGCGTGACGGTCTCCTCGAGCTCGGCGTACTCCAGGCGCAGGATGTTCCAGCCGTCCACGACGAGGAACACGTCGCCGAACGGGTCGTCGGGGAACTCGCCGGCCGCGCGCCGCTGGCGGTAGCTGGCCATGGACTCGACCCCCTGCTCGGCGAAGCGGGCCTCCCGCCCGTCGAGCAGCGCCACCACCTCGGCGACCGTGCGGCGCACCGCCTCGGTGTCGCGGCGGCCGGCCACCCCGGAGACGTGCGGCAGCGCCGTGAGGCTGCGCAGCGCGCCGCCGCCGAAGTCGAGGCAGAAGAACTGCACCTCGCGCGGGGTGTGGGTCAGCGCCAGCGAGGCGAGCAGGGAGCGCAGCATGGTGCTCTTGCCGCTGAGCGAGGCGCCGACGACGGCCACGTTGCCGCCGGCCCCGGCGAGGTCGACGAGCAACGGGTCGCGGCGCTGCTCGTACGGCCGGTCGACGACGCCGACCGGCGCGGTCAGCGACCCGGCGCCGACGGTCGACGTGAGGCCGCGTGCGGGCTTGCGGGTCAGCGGCAGCAGCTCGTCCAGGGTGGGTGGCTCGGCCAGCGGCGGCAGCCAGATCTGGTGCGCGGGCGGCCGGCCGGCGCGCAACTGGTGCACCACGACGTGCAGCAGGCTGCGACCGGCGAGTTCCGGGGGCACGGTCGCGCCGGCGTCGACGCCGGTGAGGGCCGGCGGCCCGGAGACATACGTGGCCCGGAACCGGGTCATCGCGGCGCCCGTCTTCAGGTAGCCGTGGCCGGGGGCGTTGGGCAGCTCGTACGCGTCCGGCACGCCGAGCACGGTGCGGCTCTCGAACGCGGAGAAGGTACGCAGGCCGATCCGGTACGACAGGTGGGTGTCCAGCCCGCGCAGCCGCCCCTCCTCCAGCCGCTGGGTGGCCAGCAGCAGGTGCACCCCGAGCGACCGGCCCAGCCGGCCGATCATCACGAAGAGATCGATGAAGTCGGGTTGCGCGGCGAGCAGCTCGCTGAACTCGTCACAGATGATCAGCAGGCTGGGCAGCGGCGCCAGCGGCGCGCCGGCGTCCCGAGCCCGCTCGTAGTCGAGCCGGGAGACGTAGTTGCCGGCCGTCCGCAGCAGCTCCTGCCGCCGGACCAGCTCGCCGGCGAGCGCCTCGCGCGTCCGCTCGACCAGGGGGAGCTGGTCGGCGAGGTTGGTGATGACCGCGCTGGTGTGCGGCAGTCCCTCCAGCGAGCTGAAGGTGGCGCCACCCTTGAAGTCGATCAGGACGAGGTTGAGGTCGGCCGACGAGTGCCGCGCCGCGAGCGCCACGACGATCGTACGGAGCAGCTCGCTCTTGCCCGAGCCGGTCGCGCCGACGAGCAGCCCGTGCGGCCCCATCCCGTCCTGCGCCGACTCCTTCAGGTCGAGCAGCACCGGCGCCCCGCCGTCGTCGACGCCGATCGGCACCCGCAGGTAGTCCGGTCCGAGCGGGGTCCGGTGCCCCGCGAAGCTCCACAACGCGGCGTAGTCCGGAATGCCGAGGACGGCCAACGGCTCGTCCGGCGCCCTGGTCGGGTCGGGGCGAGCGTCTACCCGGCCGGCGTCGACCCGCGGCATCCCCCAGGCCTCCGCGATCACCGACACCATCGCCCGGGCCCCGCCCGTCGGCCGAACCTCGGTCTCGATCTCCGTCTCCGGATCGGTCCCGCTGACCGTGAGGTCGGGCAGCGCCACCCGGAAGGTGCGCCGGCCGTAGAGGGCCCAGCCCGGCACGTTCATCGGCAGGCGGGCGGCCTGGTCCGGGTTGACCCGCGACTCGTGCGGCTGCGACAGCCGGGTCTCGATCCGGGCCTGGGGCAGCTCCAGCAACTCCTCCGGGATGACCCGCCAGCTGCGTTCGAGCACCACGACGTGCAGCCCGTAGCCCAGCCCCTTGTTCGCGAGGTCCACCACCCGCGGAGCGAAGTCGGGCAACAGCGTCGCGAAGTCCTGCCACCGGTCGACGACCAGGAACACGTCCGGATAGGGGTTGGCCTCGACGCCGGCCCGCCAGGCCCGCAGGCTGGCCGGCGACTCCAGCTCGTGCCGCCGGAACAGCTGCTTGCGGTCGAGGACCTCCTGTTCCAGCAGGTCGAGCAGCGCGCGGACCTCACCGACCTCGTCGTCGCCGACGACCGCGCGGACGTGCGGCAGCCGCCGCATCGGCCCGAGCAGGTTCCCGCCCGACTCCAGGCAGTAGAAGGCGACCTCCCGGTCGGAGTGGGTGAGCGCCAGCCCGGCGATGAGGGAGCACAACAGCGTGGTCTTGCCGGTGCCGGTCCGGCCGACGAGGAGCAGATGCCCCTCCGCGGCGGCCAGGTCGAGCCAGACCAGCTCGCCGGCCGGCTGGTCGATCCGCTGCGCCTGACCGATCGGCACCTTCAGCAGCCCTCGGCGCCGCCAGTCGGTGGCGCAGAGCTTCACGTCGCCACCGGGTTCCAGCGGACCCAGCAGGTCGCCGAGCCGCGGCTCGCGTTGGTCCCGCCGGCGCCGCTGGCGGTGGTGCCCCTCCCGGGACAGCGCGATGTGCACCTCGTCGCTGGCCTGCCCGAACTGGCACGGTGACTGGGAGGAGGTCCGCTTCGGCAGTTCCAGCCGCACGTACCGCCACAGGTCGTCCGGGGTGATGCGGCCCTGCCCGGTGATGTCGGCCGCGCCGGTGCTCAGGCCCTGGATGATCGTCTCGGTGAAGGCCGAGCGCAGCCGCGACGTGGTCTCCGAGGCCGGCCGGCCGTCGTCGGCCCGCTCCACCGAGTTGGTCGCGGTGATGACGTAGCGGCCGTAGCCGGTGCGCAGCTCGCCGTCGATGGCCAGGTCGTCGGTCGTCTTCAGGCCGTGCCCCTCGAAGGCGCCGCTGTAACAGCAGTCCAGCAGGATCACGGAGCTGGCGGCGTCCGACTCGTCGAGCAGTTCCCGGACGAAGGACGCGGACACCGCCGTCGAGGAGAGGTGGTCCACCTCGGTGTTGGCGACCGCGAGGTAGAGCCGGCCCCGCTTGCTGCTGCGCACCCCGTGGCCGGAGAAGTAGAGCAGGACCAGGTCCTCCGGCCCGGCCGCCCGGAGCATCGACTCGATCGCCCGCTCGATCGAGCTCTTCGACTCGTTCTCCAGCAGCACGGTCTGGTCGAAGGCGCCGACGTCCGCGTCGGCCAGCAGGCTCAGCAGGTCACGCGCCTCTTCCCGCGGTGCGTAGAGGTCCGTCAACGACTCGTCGATGTAGCGGTCGTTGGCGATCAGCAGGGCGCGGCGCTCTCCCACGGGTCAGTTCCCGGCGGTGCCGCCACCGTGCTGACCGGCCACCGGCCGGCGCTCCGGCTGGGCCGGAAGCTCGGTGGTGGCCGCCGGTGTGCCGCCGATGAGCTGCGTCAGCTCGGTGACGAGACGCGCGTCGACCCGGGTCGACCCGGTGATCACCAGCTCGTTGTCGCCGCTGCGCAGCGTGATCGACCGGGCCTTGACCCGGTCCGCGTAGGCGACGGCGACGTACGCGAGGGCGCGCAGGCTCGCGGCCGAGAAGAGGCCGCCCACCGCCAGCATCCCCAGCTCCCACGCCTGCTGCGACTTGCCGTGCCCGTCGGCCGCCGACTGGGCGTGCGCGATCCGCAGCCCCGGCACCGTACGCAGGTCGTCCGCCAACTGGCGGGCGAACTCGTCCACCCGCTCGGCGGGCGTCGACGGTCGCGGTTGGATCGACAGCAGAAGCTCGGCCACAGCACACCTCCGTACGGGTGTCTACATTCAACACCACCGCCGCGACGTCGATGGCCGTCGTCTGCCGCCGGCTTCCTAGCGTGCGGCGGACAGGTCGGCGAGGATGACGTTCGCGGCGGCGAGCACCTCCCGGTGGTCGGCGCCGGCGGCGAGCGCGGCGAAGTAGACGGTGTCGACGGCGCCGGCCAGCGGGTCCTCGTGGGCCGCGGCCCGGACCGCCGGCAGCGCGATCGCCTGCTGCGAGCAGTTGGGGGTGCCGTCCGGCGTCGTGACCGTGGTGGACGGGACCCGGTCGTCGGCCCACAGACGCGCCCACGCCTGCTGGTCGTCGTCGAACGGTGGCGGCAGCGGCTCGCCCCGCTCAAGGGCCGTCAGCGCCCGGGCGATCCAGCCGATGCCGGTCAGGCCGGCGAGGGCGCACGCCTGGCGGGCGCCCCAGCGGGCGACGGCCCGCTGGACGTCGGGGGCCGCGTCCGCCAGCGCATCGAGGAACGGGCGATCCAGGCGTGCCAGACCGATCGTGTTGGCGGGCACCCGGCGGAGGCCGTCGGACGGCGGTGCGCCGCCCCACCGGCGGGCCTCGAACTCGAGGTGACGACGGCGGTTCCGGGCGGCGGTGGCCGCCGCCCTGGTCGCGAGTTCGGCGAGCACCGGTTCCCACGGGTGCGGCGTGCCACCGCCCCCGGCCGGAGTCTCCAGGAGGCGGTCGAGCAGGTGGTCCCAGACCAGCCCGAGCAGGATGGCGTCCGACGCCGGGACGCCGCGGTGAACGACGGCGAGGCCAGCCGTGCCGTCACCGGAAGCCGGTGTCACGCCGACCTCGACCGTGCTGTTCCGGGCGTCGGGAACCGGGCTCGCCGTGCCCGGCTTCGGTACCCACCGCCACCGGGCGACCAGTCCGCCGTCCGCGGCAACGGCCTGCAGCCTGACCTCCAGCCCGCCGACCGGCAGCACCAACTCGTCGCCCTGGACGGTCGCGCCGAGCAATTCGGCCGGGCGGCTCAGCAGGTCGGTGGCGCGGTCGACGGCCATCGTGCGATGCCGTCGTACCACCGCCCGGTCGGCGGGCGGGTGGACCGGCGTCTCGCCGTTCCCGGTGGCCGCCCGGCGCAGCGCCACCTCCCGAGGGTCGGGATCGGCCAGGGTGACCAGCCGGACCATCGCCCAGCCGGCGGCGCGCGCCGGGTTCGGCTGCCAGGCCGGGGAGGGCAGGTCGTCGCGACGCAACGTCCGGAACCCCGGATCCTCGTCCACCGGCCAGATGGTGACCTGGTACCGCTCCGGGCCTTCCGGTACGGCGAGAGTGCCCTTCCGCGTACGGTCCCGCGACTCGACCCGGACCCGGAACAGCCCCGGCCCGCCCACCTCCACTTGGCGCAGCGGCGGCGGGCAGTCGCCCATCAGCCCGCACACGCTGACCCGGCCGTCCGGCAGCCACACCGTCGCCTCGGCGCCGGCCTGCCACCCGTGGTGGTCGTCCTCGGGCGGTGCCGACCCGAGGAGCGTGAGCCGCACCCCGACATGACCGGTGTGCGGACCGGTCAGCACCGTGAGCTGACTCCGGCCGGTGACCTGGAGCAGGTCGTCGCCGACCGTGTAAAGACCGAGGTCGTCGCCGCGCTCCGCTCCGCCGCCGACCTGGAACTGGTGGTACGACACGAACACCGGGGTGAAGCCCTCGTCCGATTCCACCGCCCGCCTCCTCGCTCCGGTATGGGCCGCATCATGGCAGCACCCCCCGACCATCTCGATGGCGCCGGCGGTGGGCGTCAGCGGCGGCCTGCGCGGAGCCGGCGCAGCGCGTACAGGACGGCGCTGGCCAGGAACAGCACGCCGCTGACCAGCAGCCAGCGGCCCAGGAAGGGCTGCTGGTCCTGGCCGGTCGCGGCGCGGTAGGTCGGCCCGCCCTGCCGGAGGATGCCGGGCAGGTAGACGAGGAACAGCAGGCCGGCGGCCAGGGCCGGCACCCGGATGTGGTTCACCAGCGAAGGCCCGGCCGCCGGAGGGTGGACGGCTCCTCGCAGGGCCCGGTCGGCCAGCGCGTAGACCGGGAAGAGCACCAGGTCGTGGGCGATCGCCGCGCCGACGAACCAGAGCAGCATGGCCCCGGCGGTCGGCTCCCCGGCGAGCCGCAGCGCCACCCATCCGGTGACCGCGAAGGCGATCGCCGTCAGCAGCAGGTGCCGCGCCCCGGCGCCGTACGCCGCGCGGAACCGGGAGCGCACCTCAGCCATCGCCACGGGTCCGGAACTCGATCTCGCTGACCCACTTCGTGCAGTGCACGCCGGGCAGCGCGGGGACGATGATCCGCGCCGGGAAGCCGTGGTCGGGGGAGAGGTCCGCCCCGTTGACGGTCAGCGCGAGCAGCGAGTCGCCGTCGAGGACCTGGTTGGCCTGCAGCGTCGCCTGGTTGAACAGCCCGGCCCGCTCCAGCGAGCGGACGTGCGCCGAGCTGAGGTCGCCCGCCCCGGCGAGCGCGACAAGGTCGCGCAGCCGGACGCCGGTCCAGGTCTGCAGGGTGGACCAGCCCTCCACGCAGGCGATCGGCAGTCGGGCGGTGTGCTGGGGCAGGGCCAGCAACGCCGCACGGTCCAGGGCGACCGTCCGCCCGCCGGCCCGCAGCGTCACCCGCCACCCTCCGCCGGTGTCGTCGTCCCGGACGCCGGCGGCGGCAGCGGTGCGGTTGACCGGGAAGCCGTTCGGTCCGCCACCGGGCTCCCGGCCGCGGGGCAGCAGCAGGGCCGTGCGACGCCACGCCCCGTCCAGACTCTGCCCGACGGTGAGCGTCCCCAGCAGCAGGGACAGCCCGCCGACCAGGGCGAGGGCGCCGCGCCGGCTGATCGTCGCCGCCCCGGGGTGGACCGGCACCAGCCCGTCCGGGTCCGGCGGCTCGGGGTGGGTGCCGGACCGCGGGGTGGCCAGCTCGCGGCGGAGCGGGCGGGACCGCAGCGCGGAGACCAGCCGCGGCAGCTTCAATCCCACGTGCGCGACCAGCGCCGCGGTGAACACCCAGGCGCCGTAGTAGTGCGCGGTGTAGAAGTCGAACCCGAACAGGTACGCGTACTGGATGTCCAGCAGCCCGGTGGCGAACTGGAACAGGATGCCGCCGACGAGCAGGAGCAGCGACAGCCGCTCCAGCACCTGCGCGACCGAGCGGGCCGGCGGCCAGTCGAACAGTTTCGGGATGACCGACCAGAGCTTCGCCAGCACCACCGGGACCAGCATGATGCCGAGCGCCACGTGCAGCCCCTGGGTGAGCCGGAACAGCCAGGACGGGCGGGTCGGCCAGTCGAACGGCGGCAGGCGCAGCCAACCCACGTCGCGGGGGAACGCCTGGCCGAACTGCGGGCTGTAGGCGGCGTAGTCGAGCAGCCCGGTGACGATCACCAACGGCAGGGTGACCAGCAGCACCGCCCCGAACACGCTGGTCAGCCAGGGGCCGCGCAGCGGACTGCGCCAGCGGCCAGCCACCGTCGCGGCGCCCGGTGGGGAGTGCCGCGCCAGGAACCGCCACCACCGTCGGGGAAAGCCGTACGCCGCCCGGTCGGACCCCGGCGTGGCCGGGGCGCCGCCGGGCGGGGAGCCGCTGTCGGTGCTCACTCCCGCAGGCTAGAGGCGGCGCCGGCGGTCGGGCCCCGGTTGCGCGATTACCGGATCCTTACCGCCCGCGCCCGCCGCCGCCACCGGCTCGGCCCCGCCACCACCGTGGCCAACGCACCGCATCGGCCACCGCCACCAATGTGTCCACCGGCGGGGGTGGGCGATGTTTCGAGGTGCTTACGGGCCCGGCGAACCGCCCCGGCGGCGGCGCCGGCCGACCTACCCTGACCGGATGCGGGTACTGGTCACCGGCGCGGCCGGGTTCATCGGGTCCCAGGTCGTCGACCTGCTCACCGGCGCGGGACACGAGGTGGTGGCGCTGGACGCGCTGCTGCCCCAGGCGCACGGTGCCGGGCTGCCGGAGTGGAGCCGTCGGCACGCCCCGGTGGTCGGCGACGTCCGCGACCCCGACCTGCTCGACCGGTTGCTGTCCGGGGTCGACGCGGTCTGCCACCAGGCGGCCATGGTCGGCCACGGGCTGGACCCGTCCGACGCCCCGGCGTACGCGAGCCACAACGACTACGGCACGGCGGTGCTGCTGGCCGCCATGCACCGCGCGGGTGTGCGCCGGCTGGTGCTGGCCAGCTCGATGGTGGTCTACGGCGAGGGTCGCTACGAGTGTTCCCGCCAC
>NZ_QGSW01000332.1:0-10487 GCF_003176715.1 Micromonospora sp. S4605 | reverse complement strand
GCGGCCGGGGTGCTGCTCGGCGGGGTGCTCGCCGACCGGTGGGGACGCCGGTCCACGCTGCTCGCGGCCCACCTGGTCACCGCCGCCCTGATGGTCGCGCTGGCGTTCAGCCGGCACCTGGTGGTGATCGCGGTGCTCGCCGCGCTGGTCGGCGTCGTCCACTCGATGCCCAGCCCGGCGTTCGTCGCGGCGATCGTCGACGTGGTGCCCGAGCAGCGCCGCTCGCGCGCCTTCAACCTCCAGTTCTGGGCGTTCAACCTGGGCATGGCGGTGGCCTCGCTGCTGGCCGGCGTGCTCGCCGAGGCGAGCTTCGTCGCGCTGTTCCTGGTCGACGCGGCGGCCACCCTGCTGGCCGCTGTGGTGATCGCCTGGAAGGTGCCGGAGACCCTCCCGAGTCGCGCCCGCACCGCCCGCCGTGCTCCGATCCTGGACGTTCTCCGCTCGTCCGGCACGGCGACCGTCCACCATCCGGTCGGCTCCGGTCCGCCGGCGCCGGCGGTGGGGCCGGGCCTGCGGCCGCGGCGGCCCGGGCTGCACACCGCGCTCACCGACCGGGTCTTCCTGGTCTTCGTGGGCCTGACCTTCGTGCTGGCCGTACTGACCCTGCAGACCTCGACCATCATGCCGCTGGCCATGCGGACGGACGGGCTCAGCCCGTCCGCGTACGGCGCGGTGGTGGCGCTCGGCGGAGTGCTGATCGTGCTCGGCCAGCTCTTCGTGCCCCGGTTGATCGAGCGGCACCGCAAGGACCACGTGCTGGCCGTCTCCACCGGGCTGCTCGCGCTCGGCTTCGGCGCCCTCGCGTTCGCCGACGACCTGCCGGTCTACCTGGGCGCCGCGGTGGTCTGGACGGTGGGCTCGATGCTCGCCGCCCCGCCGAACGCGCAGATCAACGCCGACCTCGCTCCACCTGAGCTGCGGGCCCGCTACCAGTCGGTCTTCTACCTGGCCTTCCCGGCCGCGTCCTTCGTGGCGCCCACCCTCGGCGGGGTGAGCCTGCAGTACCTCGGCGAGCGGCACTGGCTGATCGTGGGCGGGCTGGGACTGCTGGCCGCCGCCGGACACCTCTGGGCCGGGCCGCCTCGGGAGCGGCGGGTGGCCGCGCTGCGCCGGGCCGCCGCCGAGCGCCCCGAGCCGGCACTCACCGGCCGCTGACCGCCGCCGCCGGTCGGTGGCTGACCGACCCGACTCCCGGCACCGCCCCCGGGGGCCCGGCCCGGACAGCCGACCCGTACGAGACGCAAAGCGCCCGCCACGACCCTGTCGTGACGGGCACCCGCACCGTATGACCGGCGGCGGCGGGCGGCACTCACCCCCGTAAGCGTCGCCCGCTCGCGCCGCCGGTCCAAACGAGTGGACACCGTCCCCCAACGATGTTGCTCCACTCGTCCCCTGCGCCTCGCCCGGTGCACGGATCTGATCGATCCGCCGCTCCCCCGAACGTTTCCAAGCGTGGCGCGGTGCAATAAAGTTAGTTCGCCCGGTTTACGGATTCAACCCGCTCCGGCTGTCTCGCCGGTCACACAGCGCCCGTGGACCGTTTCACCGGGCCTCGTCTGTGGCCAACAGCGCATACCCGCCGGCAATTCCCGCAAACACCCCGGGCCCGGAAACCCGACCGTCGTGCAGGGCCCCGGGCCACCCGTTCCTCACGCGTCCTCCCGGTCCGGCGACTCGGTCCGGAAGAAGTTGCTCTGCCGGCCGTCGCGCATCTGCTCCTGGTAGATCAGGTTCAGCTTGCGCAGGTCGAAGGTGTGGAACCACTCGTCCCAGGTGATCTCGCGGATCCGGCTGCTCTCCCGGTAACCCGGGATGTTGAACGTCAGCACGCCGGCCCGGCCCTCCCGCTCGGTGCCGGCGATGGTGGCCGGCTTCGCGCCCCGTTCCTGGGCCCAGCGCTGGATCACCTCGTGGTTGCTGGTGACCAGACTCCGTCCCGGGTGTTCCGGCCGGTCGGCGAGGGACGAGATCACCTGCGACGAGGTGACCGACCGGGAACTGCTCCGCCCGGTACGAACCCCGCCACCCGCGGTCGGCGCCGGCAGCTGCCTCGCCGCCGCCGTGGTCTTCCTGGCCGCGGGCGCCTTCTTCGCGGCCGTGGCGGTCGGCCGCGCCGCCGTGGTCTTCTTCGCCGCGGTGGTCTTCGTCGCCGCCGTGGTCTTCTTCGCGGCCGGCGCCCTCTTCGCGGGTGCCTTCTTCGCCGGCGCCTTCTTGGCCGCCGCCGTGGTCCGCCGCGCCGCCGTGGTCTTCTTCGCGGCCGGCGCCTTCTTGGCCGGCGCCTTCTTCGCGGGCGCCTTCTTCGCGGGCGCCTTCTTCGCCGCTGCCGTCGTCCGCCGCGCCGCGGTGGTCTTCTTCGCCGCCATGGTCTTCTTCGCCGCCGGAGCCTTCTTCGCGGGTGCCTTCTTCGCCGGCGCCTTCTTGGCCGCCGCCGTGGTCCGCCGCGCGGTCGCGGTCTTCTTCGCCGCGGTCGCGCCGACCGCCCGCTTCGCGGGCGCCTTCTTCGCCGCCGGGGCCTTCTTCGCCGGTGCCTTCTTCGCGGCGGTCTTCTTCGCCGCCGCCTTCTTCAGCGCGGCCTTCTTCGCCGGGGCGGTCTTGTTCGCCGGGGCGGCCTTGGCGCGGGCCGGCGCCGCCTTGCCGGCCGCCTTCTTCGTGGCCGCGGCGCGGCCCGCCGCCGCCCTGGTGCCCGTGGCACGGCCCGCCGGCCCGGTGCTCCGCCGTCCCGCTCCCCCGGCCGCCCGCAGCGTCCGGACCAGCGTCTTCACCAGTTCCGGCTTGCGCAGTGCGGATATTCCGGAGACCCCGTGCCGGCGCAGCTGGCCGCGGAGGTCGTCGACCCGCATCCGGGAGATCTCCGACTCGGAGATCCCCGGGGTGTTCGGGGTCCGGTTTCCCGCCTGCCGTTTCGTCCTGGTCGCAGTCCCGCCGCGACCTGAGCTGTTCCGCTGAGCCATGGGACGCTCACGCTCCTCGACAGTCCGTCTTCGGCACGCGGCGGGTCCCAAATGCCGCACCGCGCGGTGCGGCATACCCGTCAGGACGGGTCCGAACCTCCGGCGGTCGCATTGGTGCGCCCGGCACCGGAATCGGCGGTCCCGGAACCGCCCGTCCCCGCGGCGGCGGACCCGTCACCCGCGGCACCGGGGCCGGACGGTTCGAAGAGGTGTGCGAACGCCGCCAGGTTCGCGGTGGATTCGCCGCGCTTGATCCGCCACTCCCACTCCCGGCGGATCGAACTGCCGAAGCCGATCTCCAGCATGGTGTCGAAGGACTCGTCGGCGTACGTCAGCACCGCGCCGAGCAGCCGGTCGAGTTCGTCCGCGTCGACGCCAGCCGGATTGACCCGGCCGGTCAGATAGACGTCGCCGACCGCGTCGATGGAGAAGGACACCCCGTACATCCGGGCGTTGCGCTGCAACAGCCAGGCCCACAGCTCCTCGCGGCGCTCGTCCGGCTGGCGCATCACGAACGCCTCGATCCGCAGCGCGTGCTCGCCGACGATCAGGTTGCAGACGGTCTTGAGCTTGTGGGTGCCGGGCAGGGTGACCGCGTACGACCCCGGGCCGGTGGACTCCCAGGCCAGCTCCCGCTCGTCGCAGACCGACTCGATCAGGGCCTCAAGATCGCTCTTCCCGCTCACCGGACCCACTCTACGGCCGGCCCGGCCGGCTCACCCGACGGCCGAGCCACCGCGCCCGCCACGGGCCGGCCCCGGGCCGCCGCGCGAGCGACGACCGGAGCACGGACGCGACGCACGGCGCGGCGGACGGCGCGGCGGACGAGGGGTCACCAGGAACAGGAGAGCGCCGGGTCGCCGGCCAGCTCGGCGGCGAGCCGGGCCCGGTGCGCGGAGATCGCCTCGCCGTACACGTCGAGCAGCCCGGCGACCGTACGGTCCCAGGAGAAGTTGCGGGCGTGCCGCTCGGCGTTGCGGGACAGCTCCTCCCGGCGCCGCCGGTCGGGCAGCAGGCGGCCGAGCGAGGCGGCCCAGTCGGCCGGGTCGTGGCCGTCGACCAGTTCCCCGCTCACCTGGTCCCGCACCGCGGTCACCAGGCCGCCGACGGCGGCCGCCAGCACCGGCGTACCGCAGGCCTGCGCCTCCAGGGCGACCAGGCCGAAGGACTCGTTGTACGACGGCACCGCGACCAGGTCCGCGGCCCGGTACAGGGCGGGCAGGTCGTCGCCGGTCTGCGGGGGCAGGAAACGCACCCGGTCGGCGATGCCGAGCGAGCCGGCCAGCTCGATCAGCGCGGTCGGCCGGTCGAGGCCGCTGCCGCTCGGGCCGCCACAGACCACCACGGTCAGCTCGGCGGCCAGCTCCGGATCGCACTCGCGCAGCGCGGCGGCCGCCCGGACCAGCACGTCGGGCGCCTTCAGCGGTTGGATGCGGCCGACGAACGCCACCACGTACCCGGTGGTGGGCAGCCCGAGCCGGCGGCGGGCCGCGATCCGGACCGCGTGCCGGTCACCCCGGGCCGGCCGGAACCGGGCCAGGTCGACGCCGGGTTCGACGACCGCGACCCGGGCCGGTTCGGCGTCGTACCGGCTGATCAGGTCCCGGGCCTCGACCCCGGTGTTGGCGACCAGCCGGTCGGCCTCGGCGACCACCTGTTCCTCGCCGATCACCCGGGCCTTCGGCTCGGGCCGGTCACCGGTCGCCAGCTGGGCGTTCTTGACCTTCGCCAGGGTGTGCGCGGTGTGCACCAGCGGCACCCCCCACCGTTCCTTGGCCAGCCAGCCGACCTGACCGGAGAGCCAGTAGTGGGAGTGGATGAGGTCGTACCAGCCCGGCGGGCGGGCCGCCTCGGCCCGGAGCACGCCGGCGCTGAAGGCGCAGAGCTGGCCGGGCAGCTCCTCCTTGGTGAGCCCCTCGAGCGGGCCGGAGACGACGTGCCGGACGTGCACTCCGGGTGCCATCTCGACGACCGGGGGCAGGTCTCCGGAGGTGGCCCGGGTGAAGATGTCCACCTCGACGTTTGCCTCGGCCAGCCGCCGCGCCACCTCGAGGATGTAGACGTTCATCCCGCCGGCGTCGCCGGTGCCCGGCTGGTGCAGGGGTGAGGTGTGCACCGAGACGGTCGCGATCCGCCGGGGCCGCGGCCACGGCCGGGCACCACGTTGCCGACCGACGCCGGTGTGCAATTCCGC
Source organism: Micromonospora sp. S4605 (assembly GCF_003176715.1). Taxonomy (NCBI): domain Bacteria; kingdom Bacillati; phylum Actinomycetota; class Actinomycetes; order Micromonosporales; family Micromonosporaceae; genus Micromonospora; species Micromonospora sp. S4605. The sequence goes on along the minus strand of NZ_QGSW01000332.1, from coordinate 5,342 downwards.
CACGTCCGCTCCCTCTGCCACGGTTGATGCCGTCCCGCACGCCCGGCGCTTTTCGGACAACGTCCTCGCCGGATGTCATCTTCCCCATCGGGCATCGGTAATGCCCCGGGAGGCGGCCGGGCGTGACGGACCTCATCGCGGCGCCGCCCGCCCGGCGCGAGCCGCCGCACCGGCCGGGGAGACAATGGCCGGATGAGCAGCCCAGTCGCCATCGTCACCGGAGCGTCCAGCGGAATCGGCGCGGCCACCGCCCGCCGCCTCGCCGCCGAGGGTTTCCACGTGCTCGCCGCCGCCCGGCGTTCCGACCGGCTGGCCGGCCTGGTCGACGAGATCACCGCTGCCGGCGGCACCGCCACCGCGGTGACCTGCGACGTCACCTCCGACGAGTCGGTCGCCGGGCTCGCCGAGGCGGCGGCCGCGGCACCCGGGCCGGTCACCCTGCTGGTGAACAACGCCGGCGGCGCGCGCGGGCTGGACCCGGTGGAGTCCGGCTCGGTCGCCGACTGGCAGTGGATGTACGACACGAACGTGCTCGGCACGCTGCGCGTCACCCAGGCGCTGCTGCCCGCGCTGGAGTCCTCCGGCGCCGGCACCATCGTGATCGTCTCGTCCACCGCCGGCTTCATCGTGTACGAGGGCGGGGGCGGCTACACCGCCGCCAAGCACGCGCAGACCGCGGTCGCCGGCACGCTGCGGCTGGAGCTCTGCGGCCGGCCGGTCCGGGTGATCGAGATCGACCCCGGCATGGTGAAGACCGACGAGTTCGGGCTGGTCCGCTTCGAGGGCGACGCCGACCGGGCCGCCGCGGTCTACGCCGGGGTGCCCGACCCGCTGGTCGCCGACGACGTGGCCGACTGCATCGCCTGGTGCGCCACCCGGCCGCAGCACGTCAACGTGGACCGGCTGGTCGTCCGCCCGCTGGCGCAGGCCGCCCAGCACAAGGTGCACCGGGTCGGCTGAGTCGGGGTCCGGGCGTGGCGGGGACGGCGCGGCGCCGGCCGCTCGGCGTGGTGACCCGGGGGACCACCAACCCCAACCGGCTGCGCCGGGTGGACAACTGGATCGCCGCGACCTGCGGGGACCGGTTGCGGGCCGCGGCCGACCCGCTGGTGGTCGACCTCGGCTACGGCGCGACCCCGGTCACCGCGGTGGAACTGCGCGCCCGGCTGGCCGCCACGGTCCGCGCCGACGTGCGGGTGGTCGGGCTGGAGATCGATCCGGTACGCGTGGCCGCCGCCGAGCCGGCCGCCGACCCGCCGTGGCTCACCTTCGCCCGGGGCGGCTTCGAACTGGCCGGACTGCGGCCCGCCCTGGTCCGCGCGTTCAACGTGCTGCGCCAGTACGACGAGAGCGAGGTCGCCGGCGCCTGGCGGACGATGACCGGCGGGCTCGCTTCCGGCGGGCTGCTGGTCGAGGGGACCTGCGACGAGTTGGGCCGCCTCGGCGGCTGGGTGCTGCTCGACGCCAACGGGCCGCGCACGCTGACCCTGGCCGCGAAGCTCGGCACCCTGGGCAGCCCGGCCGAGCTGGCCGAGCGGCTGCCCAAGGCGCTGATCCACCGCAACGTGCCGGGCGAGCCGGTGCACGAGTTCCTCCGGGCGCTCGACGCCGCCTGGCACGCGGCCGCCGGCTACGCCCCGTTCGGCCCCCGGCAACGCTGGCTGCGCGCCGTCGAGTCGGTCAAGGCCGCCGGCTGGCCGATCCTGGACCGCCCGCGCCGCTGGCGGCTCGGCGAACTGACCCTCCCCTGGCCCACCATCGCCCCCACCTGACCCCGCACACTCCGGGTCAGATGGTGCAGTTGATGAGGACGGGTTCGGGGTGGAGGGTGACGCCGAAGCGGTGGTGGACGCCGTCGCGGATCTCCCGGGCCAGCTCGACCAGGGCCGCGGTGCTGGCGTTGCCGCCGCGGTTGGTCAGCGCGAGGGTGTGCTTGCTGGAGATGGCCACCCCCTCCGGGCCCGGGTGGCCCTTGCCGAAGCCGGCCTTGTCGATCAGCCAGGCGGCGCTGACCTTGACCACGTCCCCCGCACCCGGCCAGGCCGGCGGGTCGCCGAGGTCGGCCGCGCGCTCGCGCAGCAGCTCGTACGCCGACCGGTCCAGCACGGGGTTGGTGAAGAACGAGCCGACCGAGCGGGTGTCCGGGTCGGTGGGGTCGAGCACCATGCCCTTGCCGGCGCGCAGTCGCAGCACGGTGGCCCGGGCGTCGGCCAGCGGCACCCGGTCACCCACCTCGACGCCGAGCGCCCGGGCCAGTTCCGCGTAGCGAACCGGGCCGGAGAGCGGCGAGCGGGTCAGCCGGAAGTCCACGGCGAGCACCACCCAGCGGTCGCTGTACTTGAAGACACTGGACCGGTAGGCGAAGCCGCAGTCGGCGGCGGCGATCCGCCCGGTGACGCCCTCGACCCGGTCGTAGACCTGGACGGCGGTGATGGTCTCGGCGACCTCCTGCCCGTACGCGCCGACGTTCTGGATCGGCGTGGCGCCGGTCGAGCCGGGGATCCCGGAGAGGCACTCCAGGCCGGACCAGCCGTTGGCCACCGTGGTGGCGACCAGCTCGTCCCACGGCTCGCCCGCCTCGACCCGTACGGTGACCGAGTCCTCGTCCTCGGCGAGCACCCGCAGCCCACGCGAACGGACCAGCACCACCGTGCCGGGGAAACCGGCGTCACCGATGACCACGTTGCTACCGCCAGCGAGGATCAGGACCTGTTCGTCCCGTCCCTGCGCCTCGCGTACGCTTCGGACGATTTCCTCCCCGCTGGTGGCGGTCGTTATCCGCCCTGCCGGGCCACCCAGGCGCAACGTGGTGAAACGCGCCAGATCGCACATGGCGTCGGGTCCGGCTCCGGTTGTCGGCTGGGCGTAGACGTCTGACACGCCTTTCACCCTAGGCTGTGGGTAGCCGCGGCACCCACTGGTGGCCGGGTCACCCCCGGGAGGATGGCGATGAGCAGACTGCACGGCACCAAGGACTTCTGGATAGGCGCTCTGCGTACGGAGGGGCCGGCGTTCGCCGCCGCCGTGGCCGAGGCACCCCCCGAGACCCCGGTGCTCTCCTGCCCCGGCTGGACCGTCGCCGACCTCACCCTGCACCTGGCCGCCTTCTACCGGTGGGTGCACTCGTTCGCCGGCTCCGGTGCGACCACCGCCCCGCCCAAGCGCCCCGACCTCGCCGAATTCGACCCGGGCAGCACCCCCGCGCAGCTCTGGCAGCACGAGTTCGACCGGCTGATGACCCTCTTCGACGGGCTCGACCCGGAGGCGCCGGCGTGGAACTGGGCGCCGCAGCCGAAGAAGGCCGGGTTCTGGCCACGCCGGGCCGCGCACGAGACAGCGGTGCACCGCTGGGACGCCCAGCTCGCGATCGCCGCCGGCGAGCCGGTGGAGGCGAAGCTCGCGGCCGACGGGGTGAGCGAGGTGCTGGACACCTGGCTGCCCTCGGGCCGGCGACGGACCCGGGGCCAGTGGCACGGGGTGGTGCACCTCTCCGCGGTGGACGCCGCACAGGAGTGGTACCTGCGGCTGCGCGGCGAGGGGGTCGCCCTGCTGGACACGGCCACCATCTTCGACCACGACGACCACCACGCCCGGGCGCAGGTCAGCGGCACGGCGAGCGACCTGCTGCTGGCGCTGTGGGGCCGGGTCAGCTTCGACACCCTGGACGTGCTGGGCGACCGTACGCTGCTCGACGGTCTCCGCACCGGCTGACCGCCGCGCCCGTCCCGAGTCAGTGGCCTCCCGGCGCCGGGGGGCCACTTTCTTGTCGCCGGTTCCGCGCGGCGCCCCGCGTTGCGCCGAGCGCCGCGCCCCGCCACCTGGGCCGGTAGCGCCGAGGTAACGATCCGGACGCCTCGGAGAGCGCTCTCTTGACACCGGTCGGACCGGCCAGCAATCTACGTGAGAGCGCTCTCTCAGATTCATCCACCACCACCCGCCCGACCTGAGAGGGGTCCGAGACAGATGGGTGCCTTTTCGCGCCGCCGCCTCGCGGCGGTCGCCCTGGTCGCCGCCAGCGCACTGCTCGTCAGCACCGGCTGCGGCGGCGACGACGCCGCCGACAACGACGGCACGATCACGCTGACCGTCGACGTCTTCGGCCAGTTCGGCTACGAGCAGCTCTACCAGGAGTACATGGCCAGCCACCCCGGCGTGAAGATCGTCGAACGGGGCACCGGCGGCAACCTCGACGAGTACTCGCCGAAGCTCACCCAGTGGCTCGCCGCCGGCAAGGGCGCCGGCGACGTCGTGGCCATCGAGGAGGGCCTGCTGGTCGAGTACAAGGCCAATCCCGGCAACTTCGTGAACCTGCTCGACCACGGCGCCGCCGAGCTCAAGGGCAACTTCCTGGACTGGAAGTGGAACGGCGGGCTGACCGCCGACGGCAAGCAGCTCATCGGCCTCGGCACCGACGTGGGCGGCATGGCGATGTGCTACCGCAAGGACCTGTTCGCCAAGGCGGGGCTGCCCACCGAGCGCGAGGCCGTCGCCAAGCTCTGGCCCACCTGGCAGGACTACATCCGGGTCGGCGAGCAGTTCACCGCGAAGAAGACCGGCGCGGCGTTCCTCGACGCGGCCACCAACACCTTCAACACCATCCTGCTGCAGACCGCCGGTAACGCCCAGGGCTACAGCTACTACGACACCTCGGACAACCTCGTGGTGGACAGCAACCCGGCGGTCCGGCAGGCCTGGGACACCACCATGGACATCATCGACTCCGGCCTGTCCGGCAAGTACGGCGCCTGGTCCGAGGAGTGGGTCTCCGCCTTCAAGCAGGCCAAGTTCGCCACCATCGCCTGCCCGGCCTGGATGACCGGCGTCATCGAGGGCAACGCCGGCGCGGCCGCGTCCGGCAAGTGGGACATCGCCCAGGTGCCCGGCAACGGCGGCAACTGGGGCGGTTCCTACCTCGCGGTGCCCAAGCAGAGCAAGCACCAGGCCGAGGCGATCGAGCTGGCCAAGTTCCTGACCAGCGCCAAGGGGCAGATCGGCGCGTTCAAGGCCAAGGGGCCGCTGCCGTCGTCGCCGCAGGCCCTGGCGGACCCGGCGATCACCGGGGCGACCAACGCGTACTTCTCCGGCGCGCCGGTCGGCCAGATCTTCGCCGCCGGGGCGAAGAACCTGAAGCCGGTCTACATGGGGCCGAAGAACCAGGCCGTCCGGACCGAGGTGGAGAACGCGGTCCGGACCGTGGAGCTGGGTCAGCGCAACCCCGACCAGGGCTGGACCGACGCGGTGACCAACGCGAAGAAGGCCGCCGCCAAGTAGTCCCCTCCCGCCCCGCACCCCGGTTCGCCCGACCCGGGTCGGGCGCGCCGGGGTGCGGGGCGGGAGGGGAC